>JAYTHL010000051.1:0-19406 GCA_043732605.1 Rhizobacter sp.
GCGAATGCAGCGCGACCAGGCAGCCGGCGACATCGTCGTTGTCGTGTGCGAAGAGGCCGAACGTGAATCCCGGTCCGCCTTCCTTCGTCACCCCGCTGCCGAGCAATACGGTATGGAAGGCGATGGTGCGGTCGAGATCTGCGACCGGGATGTCGACCCAGACGAAACGATGGCTCATGCGGAGACTCCTTCAGCGCGACGAATCGCCGTAGGTAGTGTCGCCGTGCGGCGCCGCTCGAAATGCGGGCATCGTCTCGGCCTGTGCGCTCAGCGCTTGCAAGGCGGGGAAGCGCGTCGGCGGCACCAGCGAGGCCACCGACATCTGCTGGATGAAGTGCCACGTGACTGCGCTGGTGACGCCGTCCTGGCCGATCGTCGCCGACTCGGCAGCAAGCGGCCGCCGCACGAGCTCCGCTTCGAGCGCTTCGAGTGCCGCGAGCATCTGGCCGGTGACGCGGTCGACCCACGGCGCGTGCTGCTTGGCCTCGGGGCGAAGCGCCCGCTCGTAGATGATCTGCACGCTCTTCTCGCACGCCGCCAGCGCCAGGCCGATGACCCGGAGCGCGTGCTGGCGCTCGCGCACGCCGGCCGGCATCAGGCTCTTGCGGCCCGCAGCGAGCGCTTCGGCGTAGTCGAGGATCAGCGACGACTCCATCAGGACTTCGCCATCGTCCGCGACCAGCGTCGGTGCCTTGACCACCGGGTTGATCGCGGCGAAGGCATCGAACTGGCGGAAGACCGAGATCGACGCGTGCTCGAAGCGCAGATCGAGCAGTTGCAGGGAAATCGCGACCCGCCGAACGTAGGGCGAGTCGAGCATGCCGATCAGGCGCATCGCGTGGCTCCATTCATGGCGTGACCGTAACCGCTCGCTCGCCGGCGTGTCAATCGTCGCGGAGCGCTACGCTTCGCACATGAGCGACGACACGACTGCGGTGCGCGACGGCCTCTTCGTCGCCGAGGACGGCCTGACGCGCTGCGGCTGGTGCCGGGGCAGCGAGGTCTACCGCCGGTACCACGACCACGAGTGGGGCTTGCCGGTGTTCGACGAGCGGCGCCTGTTCGAGAAGATCTGCCTCGAAGGCTTCCAGGCCGGTCTCAGCTGGCTCACCATCCTCAACAAGCGCGAGAGCTTTCGCGCCGGGTTCGCCAACTTCGATGCCGAGCGCGTCGCGCGCTTCGGCGCCAAGGACGTGCAGCGCCTGCTCGGCGACGCCGGCATCGTGCGCCACCGCGGCAAGATCGAATCGACCGTCAACAACGCGCGTCGCGTGCTCGAGATGCGCGAGGAGTTCGGCTCGCTCGCGGCGTATGCGTGGTGTTGGGAGCCGTATCCCGGTACGCGGCCCGAGCGCTTGACGCTCGCGGTGCTGAAGACGCTCGGACCGTCGTCGGCCGCGATCGAGATGTCGAAGGACCTGAAGCGCCGCAGCTGGAGCTTCGTCGGCCCGACCACGGTCTACGCATTCATGCAGGCGATGGGGCTAGTCGACGACCATCTCGAAGGCTGCCACGCCCGAACCGCCATCGAAGGCAGCGGCGCCGACGTCAACGGATCTTGATGCGGCCGAGCCTCTTGGCGTTGGCGACCGCCTTGCGGTGGACCGGCGCCATGCCTTTGCCCAGGACGTCGAGCGCGGCGCGCTGCAACGCCGACGCCGAGCCCGCGCTCGGCTTGCCGCCGAGCGACATCGACAGCATCGACTTGAAGTAGGACGCCGCCAGCGTCTGCTGCGACTTTGCCGTCTGCGTCGCCATCGCTTTCCACGCGTCGGCGAAGGCGGAGTTCTTCTCGGCCACCATGAGTTCGAACTCCTTGCGGTCGCGCGCGGAGAGCCGGGGACCGGCGAGCGCCATGCGGGCCATGCGGTGTGCGACCACCTGCGGCACGGCGACCGCGAGCTCGGCGGCCTGGGTGGCGAGCGATCGCGACGGGGTCTTGCGGCGGATCGTCATGGCTGCTCGCTCAAAGTCGACTGTAGACCTCAGCGCGCGACGGTGACGACGTGCGCCTGGATCCTGCCGTCGACGGGGCCGTCGCCGAAGCGGGCCGCGATCGCCAGGGTCGCGGCATCGGTGGCCGCGCCCAGGCCCGCCGGGTCGCGCGCCTCGATCTCGCTGCGCAGGGGCGTGCCCTGGCAGTTGGCGATCGCGGCATGCCGGGCCGTGGGGGCGCGGCTGCGCGCCGGCACGGTGACGACCTGCGGTGCGGCATCGAAGCCGCCGGCGCGCAGGTCGCGTGCGATCGCCGCGACATCGTGATAGCCGTGCGGCGTTCGCGCCATGAAGCGCGGCGGATCGGCGGGGTACAGCGCGGCGAGCGCGGTCGTGACGGTGTCGGCGAACTCGTTCTCCTCGATCCTGTCCCAGACGTTGAAGATCAGGACACCCCCCGGCCGCAGCACGCGGTGCATCTCCGAGAACGCGACAGCCTTGTCGGGGAAGAACATCACCCCGAACTGGCACACGACGGCGTCGAAGCTCGCATCGTCGAACGGGAGCTGCATCGCGTCGGCCTGGCGCCATTCGACCGGCCGCACGGTGCCGACCGCGGCGGCCTGCGCGAGCATCGGCGCGTTCAGGTCGGTCGCGACGATCGCGACCTCGGGCGCGAGCGCCGACGCGAGCCGGCGGGTGACCACGCCGGTGCCGGCGGCGATCTCGAGGACGCGTGCCAGTGGGCGTGACACCAGCCGGCGCGTCAGGTCGTCGGCATACGGCTCGAAGATGAGCGGCACGAGGATCTCGTCGTAGAGCTTGGCGATCGAGCCAGAGAACACCTTGTCGACGTCGGGACGGTTCATGACGCGGTCTCCTTGTGGGCAATGTCAGCCATCGAGCTGCTGAAGCGAGCGTTGCAGATTCGCGCGCGCCCGCTGCTCCAGCCGCTCGCGAAAACGCGCCGTGCCGTAGATCGACGGACGATCCAGCAAGCGCTGCAGCACTTCGCGGCGACGGACGCGAAACACGTCGTCCGCGACCCAGGCGTATTCGCTTCGCACCTGGACTTCGTATTCGTCGAAGCGGGCGGCGTCGGCGCCGAGGATCGAGAGGTCGATGTCGACGACGAGCCTGCCATCCGGCGTCGCCGGGACCCTGTCGTGGCGCGTCGCCATCACGAGCGCATGGACGCGCCGCGCGACGTCGGTCGGCGCGCCCGCGCCGAGGACGGCTGCCTTCGCCCAGTCCGCGCTGCGCTCCTCGTTGTCGTGCGCCTTGACGTCGTAGATCGCGTCGTGGAACCAGAGGGCGAGCTCGACTTCGCCCGGCCACGCGGCCAGCGCGAGGACCTCGTCGAGGCCGGCGATGCATTCGCGCAGATGCTGCAGCGTGTGGTAGCCGCGATGCGGCTCGGCGTAGCAGGCGACGAGCTCGTCGCGCAACGCCGCCGACGCGGGCGGCGACATCGCTGCAGGCTCGGTGCCGAGCGCGTGCCAGGCCCGCTGCCACGAGGCTGCGAGGTCGCTCATCGCGGCTGGCGGACGTCGATCCGGATGGGCTCAGGCCGCACTGGGTCCCATCCACGCCGGTCGTGTCGCGATGCCGGGAAAGTTGAGCTCGATCATCACGCCGTCGGGATCGGCGACAAAGATCTGCAGCATGCCGGTGTCCTCGCGATGGCGCTCGCGCGTCGGCAGACCTTCCGCGTGCATGCGGCGCGAGAACGCCTCCGGATCGGAGGCGGTGAAAGCGACGTGGTCGACGGCGCCGGTGCTCGCCGCAGGCGCATCGGGCGACGGCGCGTCGGGGGTGTCGAACCGGCCCATGTGGATCTGGACCTGGCCGTCGACGCCGAGCCAGTAGCCTGGATACGAGAAGGCCGGCCGCCGCATCTCCTCGAAGCCGAGCACGTCGCAATAGAAGTGGCGCGAGCGCGCGAGGTCGCTGGAACGTACGAAGTAGTGGTGCAGGGCGACGATCGGCACGGGAGCCTCGCGAATCTGGGGCGGTCGATCGCTATCGTAGCGTCCGCGGTGCTGCCGATGCGCGCTG
Organism: Rhizobacter sp.; assembly: GCA_043732605.1. Classification (GTDB taxonomy): domain Bacteria; phylum Pseudomonadota; class Gammaproteobacteria; order Burkholderiales; family Burkholderiaceae_C; genus Schlegelella_A. Next base: position 3,994 of record JAYTHL010000051.1, read on the forward strand.
CTGGCGCTAGATCGCGGCTTCGAGCAGGCAGCCGAACTCGCGCGCGAAGTCGACCGAGACGCGCGCGTGCACCGCGCCCTGGCGGTCGAAAAAACGCTGCGTGCCGGCAAGGCCGAAGACGCCCTCGTGCCAGATGTCGGGATGGATGTAGAGCCCGTGCCGTCCGTCGAAGCGAAAGCACACGAAGCGCTCCGGCCTGACGTCGTCGCCGGGCAATGCAAGCGGTGCGTAGAACGGCTGTCGGTCGATCGGGAAGAAGAGCTGGCCGCCGTCGGGGTGGTAGTTGGCGTGCCAGAGCATCATCCGCCGCGGCGTCTCGCCGTGGTCGGTGCGCGCGGTCTCGGGCGGTTCGGCGTAAGCCAGCAGGTAGTGGCCCCCGACGGCGGCATTGCGACCGTAGAGGATGTCGCCGCGCCATTCGCTGACGAACTCGCCCTGCGTCGTGCCTCCCTGGTCTCCGGTGTCGGTGTCGGCGTCGACCGGCCGCGTGCCGCGCGCCGGCCAGCGCACGATCTCGACCACGCACGCGTCGGGGTCGCCGACCAGGCGGCCGAAGCCGGCGAGCGACGCGTCGGTCGCGTCGACGACGGGCATGACGACGCGGCGCAGGCCGGCGGGCAGGTCGGGATGAAGATAGTCGATCGGCGCTTGCATCGGCGGCTCGGCTAGTTGTCGGCTCGGTCGCGCGGGACGAGGGCGCGATAGTCGTTTCGGGTGCCGCCGGCGAGCGGCTTGGCGAGCACGCGCACGGTCTGGATCCTGAGGCCCATCTCCACGTCGCGCCGCTCCCGGACCTCGACGAACGACAGGCCGGACCAGAAGCGCTCCGCACGCCCGTTGCCGGCGACGACGCCCGGGCGGAGCCAACGTGCGCCTTCGCGACGTGTCCACGCTTCGAGCCCGCGGTAGAGGGCGTGCTCGACGGCGCGGTAGCCGTCGATCTCGAACAGCGACGTCGACGGATGCGCGGCCGTGCGCTTCCCGGATCCGGTGTCCGTCATCCGAAGCGACCGTCGATCGCGGCCGAGATGGTGGGCCGCTCGCCGCCCTGGCCCGCATGCGGGACGGCCGGCGAACGCTCGCCGCGCACCAGCGAGCCGAGGACGAAGCAGAGCAGGAACGCGCCGACGAGGGCCAGCACGACGAGCGTCACCGAGAGGGCGTCCCTGCGCTTGCCCGGCGGCGACGCTCGTCGCGCCAGTGCTGCGGCTCCGGCCAGCACGGCGATGGCCACGAAGGCGACTGTCAGCGTCTGCACGAGGCGTCAGCCGAGGTCTTGACGGCCTCGGGTGCCATCGCGAGCCACGCAGAGCGCTTGAGCCGGTACAGGCAATGCTCGCGCACGTGGCTGCCGACCGGCACGCTGGGGTTCTTGAAGGTCTGCGTTTGCTCGGTCATGCCGAGGCGCTCCATGACCGCTCGCGAGCGTCGGTTTCCAACGGCCGTGAACGACACGATCTCGTCGAGGCCGAGCGTCTCGAAGCCGATGCCGAGCGAAGCCTTGGCGGCCTCGGTCGCGTAGCCGCGACCCCAGTGCGCGAAGGCCAGGCGCCAGCCGATCTCGACGCAAGGCGAGAAGGGGAACGCGGGAGCCGGAGCCTCGAGTCCGGCGAAGCCGATGAACTCGCCGGTGCGGCGCAGCTCGAGTGCCCACAAGCCCCAGCCGCGCTCCGCGATCCTGGCGCTCCCGCGGACGACGGCAGCTGCGCTGGTCTCGTGGCTCTGCAACGCCGGGAAGTGCTCCATGACGCAAGGATCGGCATTCATCGCCGCGAAGTGCGCGACGTCGTCGTCGCGCCACTGCCGCAGGTGCAGTCGCTCGGTCTGGAGCTCGATCGGTCCGGCCGTCCACATGATCTCAGCGCCAGGTCTGCGCGACCAGCTCCGCGGCGTTGGCCGCGACCGACCGGTTGTAGCGCGACAGGCGCGGCGCGAGGGCCGAGAGCGCGAGGCCGGCCGCTTCGACCGCGCGCCCTTGCGCGACGTAGGTGAGGGCGAGCGTCGCGCGCGCCTCGTCGTGCAGCGCGCGATCGTGACTTGGTTGCAGACGGCGATCGAGCTCGGCGACCAGCAGCAGCTCGCTCTCGTCGAGCCGGCCGAGGATGCGCATGGTGCTCGCGAGCTGGATCGTCGCGCGGACGCTGCGGTAGCTGTCGAGCCGGCCGCTCGCCAGCGCCATGCGGTAGTGCTGCTCGGCCTCGCCTTCGAAGCCGCCCGTGTCGCGGGCGCAGGCGCGCTCGAACGACGCGCGCGGGTCGCCCGGGTCGAGCTCGTCGGCGAGCAAGTCGGCGCGGCGGACGAGCTCGTCTGCGGGCAGCCTCGTGGCGTCGTGCCAGAGCGCGGCGACGCGCTCTTCCCAGGATCGATCCACGGCGTTCATCGTCGTCACGGGGGTCGCCGGGCTCACGCGGCCCGGCGCTGCGTGCGGGCGGTGGCCTCGATCTCGATCTTAGTGCGTGGGTCGGCGAGGCCGGCCGCGATCATCGTCGCCGCCGGCCGGACCTCGCCGAAGAAGCGGCGCAGCACCGGCCAGCAGCTCGCGAACTCGGTCGCGTCGGGAAGGATGTAGGTGACGCGGACCACGTCGGCCATCGTCGAGTCGGCTTCGGCGAGCGCGGCCTCGATGTTCTTCAGGCACTGCTCGGTCTGCGCGATGACGCCGTCGGCGAGGGTCATGGTCGCGTAGTCGAAGCCGGTGGTGCCGGAGACGAAGATCCACTCGCCGTCGACGACGGCGCGTGAGTAGCCGATGTCGCGCTCGAAGGTGGAGCCGGAGCTGATCAGGCGTCGCGTCATGACGGCTCTTACTTCGCCTTGCCGCCGAACGCGAGCAGCAGCCCGCCGACGACGATCGCGCCGACGCCGGCCCAGACCGGGACGTTGACGGTCTCCGTCTTCGTCACCTTCAGCTCGAGCGGGCCGAGCTTGACCGCGGTCTTGTCGCGGTCGTAGCTGAAGCCGCCGTAGACCAGGCCGAGCAGGCCGGCGACGATCAGCAGGAGGGCGAAGATTTTCATGATGCGGCGGTCGGGTGCGGAGGCATCATTTTGCGGCTCACGCGCCCCCACCGTCCAGGACGAGCTGGGTCTGCGTGACGACGCTGCACAGTTTGCCGTCGGCGTTGCGGATCGAGGTCTGCCAGACCATCGTCGTGCGTCCCCGGTGGAGCGCGACGGACTCGCCGGCGACGACCGTGCCGACGCGCGCCGCGGCGATGAACTTGGTGCGCGAATCGGTCGTCGTCGTGCGCTTGCCGGGAGCGAGGTTGAGGACCGTGCCGACGGCCCCGAGCGTGTCGGCGAATGCCATCGCCGCGCCGCCGTGGAGGATGCCGCCGGCGGTGCGCAGGTCGGGCCGGACCGTCATCTCGGCCACGACGCGCTCGGGCGCTCCCGCGACCATCTGCACCGCGAGCCAGAGCGAGCCGACGGTGCGCCGTTCTCGGGATCGCGGATCTCGAACAGATGCGATCCCGGCGTGGCCAGGCCAGCGGGCAGCAGCCGCTCGTGCTCGGCCTCGAAGAGCGCGAGCGCCGCGTCTGCGGGCCACCGTCCTCCGGCGACGTTCGGTCTCGCGTCGCTGGCCACGGCCGCTTGCCGGAACTGCGTGAAGAAGGCTTCGCTCATCGGCACGAGGACAGGCACGGGGATCCCTTTCGACATCGCGACGGCGTCAGAGCGCGATGGTCATGAACACCGAGTGCGGATCCTCGGTGTAGTCCGCGAACGGGCCGCAGCGCGTGAACCCGACGCTCGCGTAGAGCGCCTGCGCCGGCTGGAACGCCGGCTGCGATCCGGTCTCGAGGCTGAGCCGCTCATAGTTGCGCGAGCGCGCGGTCGTGATGATCGTGTCGAGCAGCGCCCGGCCGGCGCCGCGGCGGCGGAGCGCTTCCGGCGTCCGCATCGACTTCACCTCGCCGTGCTGCGCGCCGAGATCCTTGAGCGCGCCGCAGCCGACCAGCGTGCCGTCGTCCCAGGCCGACCAGAACGTGATCTCCGGGCGGCGCAGCTTGTCGAGGTCGAGCGCGTGGACGCTCTCGGGCGCAGAGATGCGTCGCATGTTGGCGAGGTGCTCTTCCAGCAGCGCGTGGATCTGCGGTCGGCAGAGGTCGTCGATCTCGATCTTCATGGCGCGGCCGGCGTGGGCGCCGGGATGCGCGAGATCTGGAAGTCGTCGGCCATGTTGGCCTCGATCGCGGCGCGGTCCTTGCGCACGATCGCCTGGTCCCGGAGGTCCGCCAGGGCGGCGAGCTCGGCGGCGACTGTGCTCGGTGATGCCGTGTCTGCACGGAGCGCAATGGTGCATCCCTGGAGCACGAAGACGGCCGTTGCAAGGAGCGAGATCGCTCGCGCGAGCGGCGCTGATGGAATCGGTCTCGTCATGCGGGCGGAATGCGGCGCACCGACGTGATCGCGATCGGCGCCGCCAGGCGCTGCACCGACTCGCCCTTCGCGTGCAGCGCGCGGACGACGTCACGGCCACTCACCACCCCGCCGAACGCTGCGAAGCCCTGACCGTCCGGGTTCCTGCCGCCGCCGAAGTCGAGCGAGGGCTGGTCGCCGATGCAGATGAAGAACTCCGACGTCGCCGTGCCGGGCTGGCTGCGCGCCATCGACACGGTGCCGTCAAGATGGCGCAGGCCCGTCTCGCGCGTCGACTCGTGGGCGATCGCCGGCAGCAGCGGCGCGGTGTCGTCGGGGAGGTCGAGGCCCCATTGCACGACCTCGATCCGAGCACCCGTGTCGGGCGGCTGGTTGGCGAGCGTCACGACGCGGTAGACGGAGGCCTTGTCGAGCAGCCGGCGATCGACGTAGGCGAGGTAATTGGCGACCGTCGTCGGCGCGACCGCGGTGTCGACCTCGATGTCGAACGTGCCGAGTTCGCTGACGACGCGCGTGCGCACCGTCGTCGCCCGCGTCGCTGCGAACGCGCGCGGCTGGACGCAGGCGATCGCTGCGAGCGCGAGCAGCGGCCGTCTTCGCATGACGTTACGAGCGCACCAGCGTGATCGCGTCTTCCGGGCACGCCTGAACGCACAGGCCGCACGCCTCGCAGGCCTCGACGCGGACGAGCGAGGCTTGCTGCCAGCGATGCCCGAGCCCCTTGAGGCGGCCCCGCCAGCTCAGGCCCGAGCGCTGTTCCTTCGGCAAGGTCGCGACCGCGAAGACGGAGACCGGACAGACGCGCACGCAGTCGCCCTTGCCTTCGCAGCGATTGCGGTCGATCACGGGTCGGAACGCGCCAGCCTCCTGTTTGCATTCCGCGGGACGGGACAAGTGAAGACTCCTCGGAGGTTGATGGCGGCGCAGCGCCGTCGGCGAGAGTGTGCGCGAGAAGGCGTCACACGCCGGCGTTCGCGCCGACGTGTCGCGCCGCGATGACGATCGTCAGGGTCTTCATCGTGGCGTTCTTCCGGGTGCCCTCCTGGCCGCCGCGCGGGCCTTCGCCGGCGCCTTGGGCCTGGGCAACGGCAACGCGCGCGCCGTGACCTCGAAGACCTTGCGCAGCAGCTCGCGGTCGTCGGTTTCCTCGTCGATCCGGAAGTACGACTTGGCGCCCGGAAACGGCGGATGCTCGCTGACCTTGCCGAGCGCGCTCCGGCCGGCCTCGGTGGGCTTGAGGTAGAGCTGGTTGTCGCAGGCGAAGGCGATCACCTTGCCGTGCAGGTAGATCGCGTACTCGCCGAACATCTTCTGGCAGGTCAGCTCGGCGCCCAGGCCGGACTGCGACCGGATGTGCTCGACGAAGCTCAGTTCCGTGGTCATCGCGTCGGCGGCGCTCAGGCCTCGGCGATGACCGCGATCGACACCTTCATGCCGCGCGGCCGGACCGGCAGCTTGGCGCCCTGGCGTGCCGGCGGGTCGACCGCGAACCACTTGCACCACTCCTCGTTCAGGCCGGCGAAGTCTTCTTCCTCGGCGAGGATGAAGGTCGCGCTCACGACCCTGGCCAGCGAGCTGCCGGCCGACTCGAGGATCGCGGTCACGTTTCTCAGGCACTGCGCGGTCTGCTCCTGGATCGTCGCGCCGACCACCTCGCCCGAGCCGGGGTCGAAGGGACCCTGCCCGGAGACGAAGACCAGCCCGGCGGCGACGACGGCCTGGCTGTAGGCTGGAGGCGAGGTCGGCGCCCCGGTTGTCTTGACGATGTGCTTGGTCATCTCGGCACCAGCACCTTCGCCGTGTGCCAGACGCCGTGCGGCACGACGACAGCGTCCATGCCGCGCATCGCCAGCATCTCGACGCCTTGCGCCTGCTCGAGCATCAGATCGACCGAGCCCGACAGCAGGTAGACGAACTCGTCGCCGTTCGGATGCATCTCCCAGGTCGGCCAGTCGATGGTGAACTCGAACCCCGAGACGAGCCGGCCGTCGCCGAGCCCGTCCATCTCTGCGTCCGGCAACGCCCAGAACGCGTCGCCGCCGGCAAGGCGTGTCGCCTTGCCGCCGCTGCCGAGGTTCACGTAGGTCGTGCGCCGATCGAAGAGCATGGTCGTCCTTCTACCCGAGATCGCGGTCCGGCTCCGCGCGGTGCGCAGGCGTTTCGGCGCCTTGCGCGACCGCGCCTGCACGAGGAGCCGCGTGACCAGGGCCGGCGTCGCCTTCGCCAGGACGACCCGCAAGCCGACGACGCGCTTGCCCCACGTGAGGATCTCGACGCTGTTCGGCTCCAATGCCAGGGTGACCTGCCGCTCTTCCTCGTCCACGAAGACGTGCAGATGCTCGCCGTCGGGCGGAGCCGTCGCGAAGATCTTGCCGCCGACGCGAAACGAGGCGAACGCGAAATGCGGCTCCTCGGTGACCGAGGGAAGCGCCGTCGCGATGCGGCGGGCTTGCGCGAGCTTCACGCCTTGGCAGGTCGGCCGTCGTTCAAGAGCGCCCCGAGCTTCATCACTGTCGCCCAGTTGCGGGTCGTGATGCCGCGGCCCGTCTTGCCGAGAAGCGCGGCGCCGGCCTTGCTCTCGAGAATGCCGCCGGCGCAGTGGAGGTATGCGGCCTGGCGGCCGATGTGGAGTCGCTCGGGCGGCTCGAGCATGGGCAGCCATACCGAGAGGCCTTGCGACGCTCCCTCGGCCTGAGCGAAGGCCACCAGAAACCGCACGTGCTCCGCATCCGGCAATGCGAACGGGTTCTCCGCGACCACGGCCGTGAACTCGGAGGCGGACTTGACGACCACCAGGACGTCGACGTCGAGGCTGTCCCGAAGCCGAATGCCGATGGCCTTCGCCAGGCCGGGCGCCGAGCGCGCGGCCGATCGGAACACGGCGTTGCCGCTGTTCAGGACCGTCCGGACGTCGGTGCATCCCTGGGCTTCGAGCAGCGTTCGGAACACCGCCATGGGCACGCGGTTGCCCTTGCCGACGTTCACGCCACGCAGCAGCACGACGAACTGTGGCATCCCCGATGCTCACGTCCGCGAGGAGTAGTGCGCCCCGGCGATGACCAACGGCAGCACGAGCTCGGGGACGAGGTAGCCGAGCCACACCGCTGCCGGCTCCGGCAAGCCCACGGTGGCGATCGAGGCCAGCCTGCCGATGCCCGCGAGCAGCACGCCGAGGGCGAGCAGGTAGACGAGGGCGCCTTGGGTGCGGACCGTGAGGCCGGCCCAAAGGCAGATCAGCCCGGTCCCGAGATAGATGCCGGCCATGAACCTGTGGACGTTGTCGAGCCGTGGCGACGTGTCCGGCTGGCCCAGATACATCTGGAGCGAGCCGCCGAAGATCGCGATCGCGGCGAACAGGAGGAGTCCGATCCGCACGATGTGCTGGCTGACCGAGAGAGCACCGTTCATGGCTTTACTTTCGCAGGGAAGCGATCAAGGGGGACAGCGCGAGACCGGCGGCGCCCGCGACGACGAGCCACACCAGCACGCGCTTGACGACGGCCAGGTAGCGCTGGCGCTCGACCGGGTCCGAGAGCCACGCGCGGCTGAAGCGCGTGGCGCTCGCGCCGACCACCAGGAAATAGCCCGGCAGGTACAGGAACAGCGCCAGGACGATGAACCACGCGAGGTTGTCGGCGACCGGCGACGCCGACCCGTCCTTCGCGCGCCAGAGGTCGAACGGCACCAGCCCGACGGCGGACCAGAGGCCCGCGGCGGCGGCGCTGCGGTACGACGGCTCGATCGCCACGCCGCTATCCGGCCTGCAGCATGGCGGCCATGCGCTGGTGAACGACGTTGATCGCCTTGAGCGGCCGGAGCATGACCTTGAACGCGACGATCTGCCCTGCGTCGTTCCAGGTGATCAGGTCGACGCCGTTGACGAGGATCCCGTCGATCTCGGTCTCGAACTCCAGCATCGCGTCGGAGTCGCCGACGATCTCGCGCACGTAGCGAAAGGTCGGATTGAAGAACACGCCGAACGCCGCGCTCAGATACTTCTCCGCCAGCGGCCGGCCGCGCTGCGGCGTGTGGACGACGGGCGAGTGGAAGACCGCGTCTTCTGCGAGCAGCGCGTGCAGGCCGGAGCGATCCTGCGTGCGAACGAGTCGGTGCCAGATCTCGAGAGGGTGATCGGCGGCGCGATCGGACCTCACGCGCGCATCCCGACGAGCCAGGGCCGGACCTCGAACGCGAGCAGGCCCGACCCGACCGCCGGGTTCGCGGTGGCGAACGATCGCAGCTCCTGCTGCTCGACTGGCGCCGCGGCGATCATCATGCCGCCCGAGCCCGCGTCGAGGAACGGCCCGCCCGTCACGAGCTTGCCTTGCGCGAGGAAGGTCGCGTCGTGGGCGACGCGCAGGCGCAAGCCCTCCTGCTCGAACACGGGGACGTCAGGTTTCCACGTCGGCCCCGGCGAATGGACGACGAAGTGGGTGGGTTTCATGGGGCTGCTCTGCGCATGGGCACAGGGTAACGGCCCGCGCCACAAATGCCAAGACGTCCGCTCAGGCCAGGCGGATCCGGTAGCGCAGACCCGGCGTCGCGCCGAACTGCGCGGACCGTGTGAAGCGCTCGTGGAGCACGCCGCCGTTGGCCTCGATCACGCATTGCGACGCGACGTTCGACGGATCGGTCGTGATCTCGACATACGACAGCCCTTCGGCCCTCGCTTGCGGGAGCAGCATGCGCAGCGCCGACGTGGCGTAGCCGCGCCGCTGCTTCCACGGCACGACCGCGTCGCCGATGTGGCCCAAGCAGTACGGCGGCAGGTCGTGCGTTCCCGTCTGCCAGCGCAAGCCGATGAAGCTCAGGAAGACGGAAAGCAGTGGCAGCAGCGCGGCGAGCGTGTCGACCTTGCCCATCTCCGCTCAGCAGGCCGCAGGTTGAGCGAAAGGTCGGCGGGGCCGCCGATGTGCCGGCTGCCTACTCGGGGTCGTAGCGGATGACCTCGCCGTTCATGCGCCGAAGATAGAGCGTGCCTGCGTCGAACCGCGCCTCGTTGCAGAACGCGCCGTTCTTGCGCAACGAGCCGCACACCTTGCCGTCCTCGACTTTCCAGCGCCCGGTGTCGTAGAACGCCGGCGCGGTGGCGGACAAGCCTCCGTCCACGTCGAACTTCGATGTCACTGTCGTGCCGTCCCGGTATTTCGCCTGGAACGAGTTGCCGGACAAGTGAGCGCGCAGCTCTTGCGCGCTTGCCGCTATGGAGTTGGGCGGGAAGCCGGCGGTCGGCCCGTCCTGGGCCGAAGCCGCGAACGAGACGAGCGCCGCGATGAGCAAGACGATTTTCATGGTGGGTTCACTTCGATTCGCATTCATGCACGCCGTACGAGGCAGGAGAAGCAGCCGCGCTTGGCATTGTGGAGATGAATGTAGCGAACCAGCGGATTGCCGAATTGCCGCTCGATCTCGGCGGCGACGGCGACGCCATCGCAGACCTCGGCAGCGACGATCATGTCGCTCTCGTCGTACGCCCTCAGCGAGATCTGCCGCATGCTGACGTACGCCGGGATCTCGCCGGCGGCGAGGGTCCGCTGCGTGGCGCCGATGCGCACGTAGATCGGGCCGGAGGCCCGATACGGTGAATGCGCCGGCTGGTGCTCGTGTGCGAGCAGCAGGAGCTCTTCGCCGGGCTCGGCGTCCGACAGGCTGATGCGACACGGGAAGCCGGGCTTGGAGGAGGCGGTGACCCGACGTGCGCCGAGGCCGGCAAGCTCCTCTGTGGACAGCCGGAAGAGCGGTTCGAAAGGTTCTGGCGAAAGACCGACGAGCTGGAATGAAGGCATGGTGCGAAGAGGATCGTTGTCGATCGCCCATCGTGCGACGGCTCGTGCTCCGGCGCTCGCCGGATTCGGACCTGCCGCTGCAGTCGCGGGTCTGCCTGAGCCGGGTGCCGCTCGCGCAAGCGCGCAGCAGCTCGGCGAGCCGCCGCGCGCGCGTGGCCGGCTGTTTGGCGCGCAGGATCCAGTGCGCGACGAGCTTGCGGTGGCTCGGCGGACACGCCTCGAAGTAGCGCCATGCCGCCTTGTTCACCTTGAGCACGCGAAGATCCGAAGGCTCGAATTCGGGCCTGCCCGCCTGCTCGTACGAATAGAGCACCGACCGTCGTTCGGTGCGAGCCGCGAACGCCGCCGCGCCGGCCGGCTGCATGCGCCCCGAGGCGCTCAGCGATGCCACCTTGGCGATGTTGACCGCGCGCTCCAGATCGAACCCATCCGTCGAGGCGTGAAGCGGATCTGGTACGAGTGCTCGTCTATCCTCTTCCTGACGCCGTCGATCCAGCCGACGCACAGCGCCTCGTCGACCGATTCGGACCAGCTCATGCTCGGCCTGCCCGAGTCCACCTTGGAAGCCGACCAGAAGCTCGGCGTGCCGGCCTGCGTTCGGCGCGAGCCAGTCGCGGAACGCGGCCGCGCTTGCGAAGAACGTCGAGTGCGGCAACAGACGCCGGAACACGACGCGGAACGAACGCCATCTCGAGCGATCGATCGCGCGCGCAGCAGCGACGATCGGCCGATGTACGACGTGATCCGGCTGCACGCAGCCGCGCCCGACAAGCCGGCCCTCGGCCAGCCCTGCAATGGCTGCGGCGTGTGTTGCGCGAGCGAGCCGTGCCCCGTCGGCATGGTCGTGAGCCTGCGCACGACGGGCGCCTGCGACGCCCTGGTCTGGAACGACGCGGATCGCCGCTACCGCTGCGGCCTGATCGAGCAGCCCTCACGCTTCCTGCCGCGCGCCTGGCACTGGACGGCGCCGTGGCTCGCGCGCGTCGCCAGGCGATACATCTCGGCGGGATCGGGGTGCGACTGCAGCGTGCAGGTCGAGCGCCTTCGCGACGAGGTCTCGCCCTCGACCTGAGCGGCGGCGAGGTCGCCCGTCACCGCGATTCACGCGGGCGCTTCCAGCGATCGATCCTTCTCGCACACGCTCAGGCTCTGGGCGCGCGCCGACTGGGATGGAGGCGCTAGCCCTCGAGCTCCTTGCGCTCGTTCTCGCACCGTGGCTTCTCGTCGTCGGACAGCTGGCCAAGGTGGCGCAAGGCGGCCTGACGGTGGGTCTCGAACGAGGCGACGTCGCCTGCCGCGCGATGCGCACAGGCGAGCACGGAATGGGCGAAGAACTGCTCGAAGGATGGTGCGGCGTTCCGGTCGCAGACATCCACGCAGCGCGCCGCGCTCTGCGTCGCTGCCGATGCCTTGCCGGCCTGCAGCCGGCTGCGCGCGAGCCGGTACTCGGCGCGTTCTTCCTCGAGCCAGGTGCCGACCTGCTTCCAGTACGCCAGAGCGGCCTCGGCTGCCGAGAGCATCGCCAGGGATTCAGATGGCGACCGGTCGCTCTTGCCCTCGAGTGCGACGGCGAGGTTGTTTCCTCCCGCGGCGAGCGAGCGCATTGCCGGCGTGCCGAGAGCCGAAGCGCCTTGTGCAGTCTGAAGCGCTCGTTCGTAGGCGACGATGGCGCGCGGCGCGTCACCGCGCGCAGCGAGCGCCGATGACGCATTGGCCAACACCGTCATCCGGTCCTCCGCAGCGAGGGCGTCCAGCGCCGAGGCGTCGCCATTGCCGTAGCGCAGTGTGGCGATGCCGATGTGGATCGAGCGCACGGCCGCGGAGTCCGCGTCCAACCCCGAGCGGCCGTGAAGCGATGCGAGGAGATCGACGCCGCGACTCCACAGCCCGAGATGCTCGCCGTAGACGTGCGTCAGCAGGCGCGCGAACGGCGCGACGTCGCCTGGCGCGCGGACGAGGTGGAACGATGCGGCGAGACGGTCGGCAACGTCTTGCGCGCGATCGCCGTGATCGCTCCATGCCGTCTCGAGAAACCCGTCGATGGTGACGTCGGGGTCGGGGCTCACGGCTCGGTCCTGAAATCGAAGGTTCTCGTCACGATGAGCTTTCCAGAGTTTGGGTCGCCACGAGGCCCGGACGCCATGGCCGCCGCCTGGCGACCACTGTCTTCGGGATCGTAACCAACGGAGGTGCGTCGAGCAGCGGCGGCGTGGCGACCGACCGCCTGCCCGATGAGGGCCTGCACCTGCGGCGTGTCGATGTCCGCGGCCGATGTCAGCCGGATGCTTCTGACCTTCCGCCCCTCGCCCTCGACCTCACGCGCAGGCGTTGCTGAGCCTCTCGCAACTGACTCTCGATCTCCGGGCCGTACTCCGCCGGGAGATCGGCGATCGTCGCTTCGGCGACGTCGTCGTTCATGCAGGTGCCGGGCCGGCTAGCTGTGCGATCCCCGCGCGAGGATCGCCTTGAAGTCCTCGAAACCGATGGGCGCCGAGGTGTGTTCGTGCGCGATCCGAAAGACATGCCCACTTTCGCGAAGCACCCACGTGAGCCGGTTCTGCATCGTGCGAAGCGGCTCTCCCGTCGTGGACTCGGCGGTGTAGGTGACGACGGCGCTCACGGTGGCCAAGGTCTGCTCCGCCACGGTCTGCACGTCGGCGAAGCTGACCCGGACGCGTTCGGTTCCCAGTGATGCGAACCAGCCTTCGACCGCGATCTGCCAGGCCGGTGCGCCTTCGTACAGCCAGACGCCCCAGGCATCGAACACGCGCACGGTCGGCTGATAGAGACGCATGAAGGCCTCCACGTCCTTCGCGAACACCGCTGCCGCGTACGACCCGATGACGCGCTGGGTCTGCTTGTCGGTGTCGCTCACATCAGCTCCTTTCGACGCCCTTGCGCAGGCCCGGGACCGTCACGCGCCGGATGTCGAGCCACGATGAATACCAGAATTTCATGCGGGCGAGGGTCGGGCGTCACCGCTACGGCTGAAGCGACACACCGACGGAATGTTCCGATTGTCGCGGACCGTCGGTTGTCTTGTAGCGGACACGGTACCGGATCGTTCCGGTGATCGGCGTCGCGACGTCCTTCACTGTGGCGGCGACCACACCTCCTGGAACTTTCGGGCAACCCTGCTTGCGTGGAACCACTTCCTCGCTGCGGACGGAGAGCTGGACTCCGGTCGGTCCCGAGATCAGCTCGACCCCGGTGACCGTGATCAGCGTCGACGTGCAGCCGTTGGCCCAGAAGACGTTTCCGAGATCGACGCTCTCACCCGCCTTGAGAACCTTGTCCTGAGCGTGAACGGAAGAGCACGTCAGCGGTCCGATCACGAGCAGGGATCCGAACAGCCGAAGTCCGAGATTCCGAGCGCTCATCATGATTCCATGTCAGGAACGTGCGAGCTCATTCTTCGGGCTTGGTGAGCTTGGCCTCGAACGACCCGCCTCCCGCATGGCGAACGACGAACGTTCTGCTCTCGCCAGCGCCGTACTTCATGTACGCCTGCCTTGAGCTCGCTGACTCGGCAACCCTCCACGCTCTGGCCCTCGAGGGACGTGATCTCGTCGCCTTCGGCGATGCCGGCCCTTGCCGCCAGAGACTCCGGCTCGACGCCGGTGACGTTGATCTTCGTCACGATCGGGTTGAAGAGAAAGCCTTCGCCTTCGCCTTCGATCTCCAGCCCCACCTTCACGTCGCTTGCGAACGCGATCTGCGCCAGACACAGCAGCACGGCAGCAATGAGGCAACGGATTCGCAGTGTTTTGAACATGTGTGCGTGTCTCCCGATGCTACCGACGACGACCTACAGCTTGCCTTGAGCCAGGGCACGCGGTATGAGCCGCCACACGCCCCATCTGTGGAGCGGGATGATGAGAACCAGGTGGGCCTTGCCGAACGCGTTGTGCGTGGTCCAGACAGTGGAGACGACGGCCCTGCAACTTTCGCCGCTGGTCTCCTTCAAGACCGAAAGCCGGAGGTCGAGGTGCTTGTTGTCCCGCCCGGCAACGACCTTCATCCACTTGGGGTGTGGCCGAAGGTGGCGAAGAAGACTCGACAACGCCTGCCCGCGCACGAGACAGAGGCGCACGATAGGAATCGTGAAAGAAGGCAGCTTCGATCAGATGGCGATCGAGCACGCTGAGGGCCGGGATTGCACATGCGACGACGCTCATGTGTTGCCTGACGCTGCGGATTCGGCTCTCCCCTCTTGTGCCAGGAAAACGATGAGAACGACAAGGCCGACGAGAGGCAGGAGAATGATCAGCTGCCACCAGCCGCTTCGATTGGTATCGTGGAGCCTTCTCGCCGCAGCGGCGATCGAAGGCACCAAAGTCGCCAGAGAGAACACAGCGCTGAGCATATTGCTGAACAGCGACAACGCCAAGCTCACCAGCAGGGTGAACAAGAAGAACCACCAATATTCCGACCGCGTCGCGCGGCCACCAAAGTCAGCATATTTGGTGAGGCAGGCTTTCACCGAATCCTGGAATGTCATCGCAACTTCCTTGTTGTGATCGTCGTGAGATGCGGAAGGGAGTGCTTCTCGGTGGCTGCTAGCCGATGCGAGTGGCCTGAGAAAAGACGACCTGTCAGAAGCCATTGTGCAGTTCGTAGGAGTCCGTGTGCCAACAGACGAACGACGACGTGCCGCCGGCCTGCGATGGCGTCTCGGGTTCGGCCTGGTAGCGCAGGAGCACGACGTCGCTGAATCGACGCACCATGATCTCGACGGCCTGCCATTTGAGATACGTGATGGCGCCGGTTTGAACCGCCGCGAGATAGGACTCGCGCGAACGAGTGTTCCCTCCCGGGGTGACGAGGTGGAACTCCGGCGAATGAAGCGCCCGGGCAAGCGCCATGTCTCGCTCCACCGGTGATCGCAAACGCGTCCGCTCCAACGAGCGGAAGTCATCGACAAGCTCACCGACGACGCGGATCCACACCTCGGACGTTGCAGGTATGCCGAACAAACCCAGGAGGACATTCGACGCGACGACGAGCGTGAGGCCCAACACGGCGAGGCAGACCCCGAACGCCTTGACCGTGAACGCAGCCTTCGACATCGCGCAATTTCCGTTGCTGGCGCCTTCCTGTTGAGAGGCATCGCCGGCGCGCTGGCGATGCCTCTCGGCGAACAGCGCCGAAGGGATGCGTCCAATGCTGCTGTGCGGACGCCTCGGCCAGCAGCCGCTTGAGCTTGGCGTTCTCGCCCTCGAGCTCACGCAGCCGCCTGGCGTCG
>JAYTHL010000052.1:0-1980 GCA_043732605.1 Rhizobacter sp.
GGCCTTGCCGCCTTCATCGGCGCACTCTCGGGACTTCTAATCGGGCCAACGACGACGATCTTCTACGACTCGGGCTTCCTCATCGGCCTCAAGGGCTTCGTCGCCGCGATCTTCGGTGGCCTGGCGAGCTATCCCGCGGCGGCGCTCGGCGCGCTTCTCGTCGGCGTGCTCGAGAGCTTCAGCTCGTTCTACGCGAGCGCGTTCAAGGAAGTGATCGTCTTCACGCTGATCATTCCCGTGCTGCTCTGGCGTTCGTTCCAGCACGGCCCCGACGACGACGAGGAATGACGTGACCTTCCGTCGCATCGCGCTTCTCGTCTTCGTGCTCGCGCTCGCGCTCATGCCGATCGCGCCCGTGCCCGAGTTCTGGATCACGCAGGCCAACTACATCGGCCTCTACACGCTCGTCGTCATCGGTCTCGTGCTGCTCACCGGCATCGCGGGGCTGACGTCGTTCGGGCAGGCCGCGTTCGTCGGCATCGGCGCGTACACCGCGGCCTACCTGACGCTCACCTACGCCATCTCGCCCTGGCTCACCGTCTGGATCGGCCTGGCGCTCACCGCCGTCGCGGCGCTCGTGCTGGCGTGGGTCACCTTGCGCATGTCGGGCCACTACCTGCCGCTCGCGACCATCGCCTGGGGCCTCAGCCTCTTCTATCTGCTCGGCAACCTCGACTTCCTCGGCAAGTACGACGGCCTGCTCGGCATCCCGGCGATCGAGTTCTTCGGCATCAAGCTGAGCACCGGCCGGACCTTCTTCTACCTGCTGTGGGTGATCGTCGTCCTCGCCTCGATCGCCGTCACCCACCTGCTCGACTCGCGCGCCGGCCGGGCGCTGCGTGCCGTCAAGGGCGGCACGACGATGGCCGAGGCCATGGGTGTCGACACCTTCCGCGTCAAGGTGACCGCGTTCGTGCTCGCGGCCCTGCTGGCGAGCGTCTCGGGCTGGCTCTTCGCGCACTTCCAGCGCACCGTGAACCCGTCGCCCTTCGGCCTCAACATGGGCATCGAGTACATGTTCATGTCGGTGCTCGGGGGCGTCGGCTACGTGTGGGGCGCGCTCGTCGGCGCCGGTGTCGTCCAGATCCTGAAGGACCAGCTCCAGGTCTGGCTGCCAAGGTTGATGGGCACGAGCGGCAACTACGAGGTCATCGTCTTCGGCTTCCTGCTCGTCTTCGTGCTCCAGTACGCGCGCGACGGCATCTGGGCCTTCGTCGATGCGGCGTTGCCGCGCGTCAAGCGCAAGGTCGACTGGGCCGACGCGGCGCCGCTGCCCGCACGCGCACGCCCGCCGCACGGCGACGTCGTGCTCGACGTGCGTGCGGCGAGGAAGGAGTTCGGCGGCCTGGTCGCCGTCAACGATGTCAGCTTCCAGGTGCGTGCCGGCGAGATCCTCGGCCTGATTGGCCCGAACGGCGCCGGCAAGTCGACGACCTTCAACCTCGTCACCGGCGTGCTGCCGGCGACGCGCGGCGAAGTGGTGCTGCTCGGCCAGCGCATCGATTCGCTGCGCTCGCGCGAGATCGCACGGCTCGGCGTCTCGCGCACCTTCCAGCACGTGAAGATGATCGCCGCCATGACGGTGCTCGAGAACGTGGCGCTGGGCGCGCACCTGCGCGGTCGCCACGGCGTGCCTGCCGCGATGCTGCGCACCGACCGGGCCGAGGAGCGTCGCCTGATGAAAGAGGCCGAACGCCAGCTCGATCGCATCGGCATCGGCGCGCTGATGCACGAGCAGGCCGGCAACCTAGCTCTCGGCCAGCAGCGGCTGATGGAGATCGCGCGCGCGCTCGCCGCCGACCCGACGCTGCTGCTCCTCGACGAGCCCGCCGCCGGCCTGCGCCTCAAGGAAAAGGAAGGCCTCGCCGACGTCCTGCGCCAGCTGCGCGGCGAGGGCCTGTCGATCCTGCTCGTCGAGCACGACATGGATCTCGTCATGGGCCTGGTCGATCGCGTCGTCGTGATGGAGTTCGGCACCAA
>JAYTHL010000053.1:0-6841 GCA_043732605.1 Rhizobacter sp.
CCAGAGATCTGCGGTGTCGAAGCGGACGTCGTAGGTCGGCTCGTCGGCCGCGGCGACGCCGTGCGCGTGCGCGTCGGGGAACGGATAGGCCGGCGACTCGCTCACCACGACGCCGACCTTGCCGCGGATGTAGGCCGGCATGCGCACATGGCCGGGCACGTGCTCGCTCCTCGCCCGGACCCGATCGCCCGGCGCGAAGAGCTCGCGCGCCGGCTCGTTCGAGCGGCCGGGCGCGCTCGCCAGCGCGAGCGGGAATCCACCTTCGGCGAGCGCCTCGAGCTCCTCGCGCGTGCAGATGCCCTTCTCGACGCAGAGGGTCGCAAGGCTCGTCAGCGAGCGCTCGTAATAGCTCGCCGAGAGGTAGTGGCGCGGCTCCATGCGCTCGACCCCGTGGCGGTACTCGTCCATGTTGAAGACGCCGAGCCGGACCGCGAGCGAGTAGAGCGCGTTGGCGCGCTTTTCCCAGGGCTCGTGGAACGCCGGCGCGGTCGGCGAATGGCGGACCGGGCCGAAGCCCTGCCTGCCGCCGAGATCGTGGATGCCGTCCATCGTGTGCTCCCGCTCGGCGTCAGAGGCGCGCGACGCCGATCATCGAATCCTTCGTCACGAGCGCGGCGAGGCGTTCTTCCGACCAATCCTCTGTGCCAGGGGGGCGCATCGGCAGCACGATGTAGCGCGTGTCGGCCGTCGTATCCCACACCCGGATCTCGGTGTCGGCCGGCAGCACCAACCCCATCTCGGCAAGCACGGTGCGCGACTCGCGCACGACGCGCGCGCGGTACTCGAGGTCCTTGTACCAGTCGGGCGGCAGGCCGATGATCGTGAACGCGGTGCACGAGCAGAGCGTGCAGCAGATGACGTTGTGCACGCTGGCGGTGTTCTCGAGCGCGACGAGATGTCGATGGTGGCGCGGCAGCTCGAAGCCGAGCTCGGCGACGGCCGCCTTGCCATTCGCGAGCAGGCGCGTGCGGAACGCGGGATCGGTCCATGCCCTGGCGACGATGCGCGCGCCGTTCTGCGGAACCCACGCCTCCTCGACCAGATGCTCGGCCACGGCGATGAACTCGGCCGGCTGCATGCCGCGCTCGTGCAGCACGGCCTGGATCGCGTCGACCCGGCGCTCGACCGACGCGACGGCGCCTGGATTTCGTTGACTCGATTCGGACATGACGTTCACCTCAGGAGGCGACAGGTCGTTCCAGTATAAGAATCCGCAAATGCGCAGCTTTCGCATCGCCTCGCACGCCGACATCGAACGCATCGAGTCGCGTCCCTACGCCGAGTACATGGCGCACGCGAGCGTGCACGACGCGCTCGCCGACGCCGCGCGCCGGCACGGCGACCGGCCCGCGCTCACCTTCGTCGTCGACGCCGACGTGCCGGCCGCGATGCAGCGCTGGACCCATCGCGCATTCCTCGCCGACGTGCGCCGCGCCGCCAATGCGTTCAGCGCCCTGTGCGACGGCGAGGAGCCGCGCGTCGCGCTGCTGCTGCCGGCCATCCCGCAGATGTACTTCGCGCTCTGGGGCGCAGAGACGGCGGGCGTCGCCTGCCCGATCAACTACCTGCTCACCACCGACCACATCGCCGAGCTGATCGACGCCTCGGGCGCGAACCTGCTGGTCGCGCTCGGGCCGCATCCGGAGCTCGACATCTGGTCGCGCGTCGCCGGTCTGCGCGAGCGCTGCCCGCGCCTGAAGCGCGTGCTCGCGGTCGGCAACGCACATCGCGCGGCAGGCGCCGACGACTTCGATGACGTGCTCGCGTCGCAGCGCGGCGACGCGCTCGCGTTCGACCGCACGATCCGCGCCGACACGCTCGCCGCCCTCTTCCACACCGGCGGCACGACCGGCGCACCAAAACTCGCGCAGCACAGCCACGGCAACCAGCTGCACTCCGCGTGGTCGGCGGCGCAGATGTACGCGATGGACGAGCGCGACGTCGTCATCAACGGCTTCCCGCTGTTCCACGTCGCCGGCTCGCTCGTCTACGGCCTGTCGACGCTGCTCTCGGGTGCCGAGCTCGTGCTGCCGACGCTCCTCGGCATGCGCAACTCGCGCTTCGTGCCGCGCTACTGGGAGGTCGTCGAGCGCCACGGCGTGACGCTGCTCGCCGTCGTTCCGACGATCCTGTCGACGCTGATGAGCGTCGATCCGAAGGACGCGAGCCGCGCCAGCGTGCGCGCCGCCTTCACCGGCGGCTCGCCGCTGCCGCCCGAGCTCGCCGCCGCCTTCGAGGCGCGCTACGGCGTGCCGGTGCGCAACATCCTCGGCATGACCGAGTGCGCCGGCGTCGTCAGCATCGAGCCGTACCTGAACGTGCGCCGGCCTGGCTCGTGCGGCCTGCCGCTGCCGTTCACGCGCGTCGAGGCGGTCGCCGGCGACGGCAGCGTGTGCGCGCCGGGCGAGCCCGGCGTGCTGCGCTTGCGCGGTCCGAACGTCGGCGCCGGCTACACCGACGCGCGCCGCAACGCCGGCACTTTCGGCGGCGACGGCTGGCTCGTCAGCGGCGACATCGGCCACGTCGATGCGCACGGCCTCGTCTTCGTCACCGGCCGCGCCAAGGACGTGATCATCCGCGGCTCGCACAACATCGAGCCGGCGCTGATCGAAGAAGCGCTGATGCGCCACCCGGACGTGCAGTTCGCGGCCGCGGTCGGCGCGCCCGACGAGTACGCGGGTGAAGTGCCGGTCGCCTTCGTCGTGGCGCGGCCGGGCGCGTCCATCGAGCCGCAGGCGCTGCTCGACTTCGTGCGCCGCTACATCGCCGAGCCGCCGGCGCATCCGAAGCGCATCGACCTCCTCGACGCGCTGCCGCTCACCGCCGTCGGCAAGGTCTACAAGCCCGACCTGCGCCTGCGCGCGACCCTGCGCGTGATCGGCGACCGGCTCGAACGCGACGGCATCGCGGGCGACGTGCGCGTCTCGGGCGTGGAACGGCCGGGCGGCCTCGCGGTCGAGTTCGCGGCGAACGACGGCGTGGCGATGGTTGCGCCGTCGGCCGCGCTCGATGCCAAGGTCCGCGCCATCATGGCCGGATTCGCCATCGCCTGGACTTGGACCTCATGACGACTTCGACCCCGCCGCCGCTGCGCTACGACAAGCACGCCGGCATCGCGACGATCACCTTCGACCGGCCCGAGGCACGCAACGCGCTGACGCCGGAGATGATCTGCCGCCTCGCCGACGCGTTCATGGACTTCGCGGCCGACGACGCGCTGCGCGTCGCGATCCTCACCGGCAGCGGCGACAAGGCGTTCTGCGCCGGCGGCGACCTCGGCCTGACGCTGCCGCTCATGACCGGCGCGCGCGCGCCGGCCGACGCCTGGGACCGGCGCGTGATCGACGACCCGCGCGTCGCCGCGGCCTCGCAGCTGCGCGGCTTCGCGCTCGACAAGCCGGTGGTCGCGGCCGTCAACGGCGCCTGCCTCGCCGCCGGCACGGAGCTGCTCCTCGCCACCGACATCCGCGTCGCGTCCGATCGCGCGACCTTCGGCCTGCCGGAGGTGACGCGCGGCCTCGTGCCGTTCGCCGGCTCGATGGTGCGATTGCCGCGCCAGATCGCCTGGTGCCAGGCGATGGAGCTGATGCTGACGGGCGCGACGATCACCGCGCAAGAGGCGCATCGCATCGGCCTCGTCAACCACGTCGTGGCTGCGGGCGACGTGATGGCGAAGGCCGAGGAGATCGCACGCCGGATCGCGCAGAACGGCCCGCTCGCCGTGCGCGCGGTCAAGCGGACGGCGCTGGCGACGAGCGGCATCGATCTCGACGCCGCGTACCGGATCGAGGACGAAGCCTGGCAGGCCGTGCTGGCGAGCGACGACGCCAAGGAAGGCCCGCGCGCCTTCGTCGACAAGCGGCCGCCCCGCTTCACCTCCACATGAACGACGACGATCGTCGCGGCCTCGAAGCCGCGTTCCACCTCGCCGGTCACGCCGTCGCCGCGCACCTGTCCCGCTACCACGTCCTGGCCTTGCCGCTCAGGGTCGACGCCTGGGGATCGGGCGAGGTCACCGCGGCGCTGAGCCGCAGGAAGCTGATCGCCGCCGAGAAGGTGGCGTCGGCCGAGGCGCGCGTCGATCCCGAGGTGGCGGAAAGCATTGCCGTCATCCTGTGCGCGGGCCTGGCGAGCGAGCGGATCGCCGCCGAGCGACTCGCCGCGGTCCGGCCCGACCCGGCGCGGTCGCGTGGCGATCTCGAGATGGCGCGTGCCGAGCTGCGCGGCGCCGGCCTGCCCGACCACACCGAGCCGCACGAGGCGGCGGCCGCGACGCTGCTCGCGCTCCACTGGCCGCGCGTCGAGACGATCGCCAAACGCCTGGCCGCCGCCGGGAAGCTGTCGCCGGCGGAGATCGCCGCCCTGCTCGACTCGCTCTGATCAGCGCAGGCTGACGGTCTCGCGCTTCCACGCCGGGTCCTGCCAGCGCATGAACGGGCCGAGCAGCGACGGGTCGCCGGCCTGGCGATCGGTCGACAGCGTGTCGGTGCGCACGACCTCGAAGTTGTGCTTGAGGCTCTTGCCGCCGCGCGCTTCCTTCACGACCAGCATCTGCCTGCCGCCCGGCACCCAGCCGGCGAACTCGGCATAGCCGAGCTCCGGCGTGACCGTCGACGGCGGCAGCACCTGTACCGACCAGGCGTCCTTCGACTGGCGCGCGAAGACCCACATCTCGCGCCACGCTTCCATCGGCTGCACGGCGAGCGCGAGGACGTTGCCTTCGCGGTTCAGCGTCGCCGACGCTGCCCAGACGACGCCGTAGGTGCAGCGCTTCGCGAGCGGTGCGCTCGTCGCGGGTCGGGCCGTGTCGACGAGCAGCACGCAGGTCTGGCCCGGCTCGCCAGCGATGGTGATCACGTTGATGCTGCGATTCGTCTTCGCGACGATCGGCGCCGCTGCCCAGCGCGACGCGCCGACGCGGATCGCGGCGTCGTTCCAGGCCGGCAGGTCGTCGTCGGCGAGCTCGTGGCGGTCGACGTCGGCGAGCTCGGAGATGGCGCGCTTCGCGGCCGCTTCGGCAGCATCGGATTCGCCCCGACGCGTACGCTGGAACGCGAGGCCGCTCCACACGCTCGCCCGGCGCATCGCGACGCGGCTTTTCCAGGTCTTCGACAGGCCCGTGCCGTCGACGCGGTCGAGCACCTCGGCGCGCCAGGCATCGAGCCGTTGCCGCTCGGTGACCGGCAGGGCAGGGTCGAGGCACTCGGGGCGCGTCAGGCCGAGGGCGGCGCGGGCGCGCTCGCCGGCATCGGCGGTCGGCATCGCGAGAACGCGGCGGAACGCCTCGCCGTCGTAGCAGATGCGCATCGCGCCGTCGCGCTCGAAGCTCTTGAACGCGACGCCGTAGCGCGCCGCGACCTCGAGGTGGGCGGCGAGCGCGGTCTCGGCGCGGCTCGGGCCGGTGCTCGTTCCCGTCGTCGTCGACGCCGATCCCGACGACGCGCGCTGCGCCAGCCGATCGGCCATCGTGCCGATCGCGTCGAGCGCTTCCGTGCCGCCGGCGCCCTGCACGACGTCGGCCGGCGCCGCCTTCAGGTACGCGGCGGCGACGCCGATGCCCAGCGCTTCCGCGCCGGGCGTGCCGCGCACGAAGCGCAGCACCGCGAGCAGCTCGGGCGCATCGGCGGCGGCCAGCGACGTGCGCCGCACCCGGCCCGCGTCGACGAAGCCGCCGCGTTCGCGTCGGTAGTCCCAGACCTGGAGATGGTCGACGCGCTCGCCGCGCACCTCGACGACCTCGCCCTGCCAGAGCAACGCCTGCTGCTGCGCCGCCTCGTGCGGCGCGGCGCGCAGCGCCGTCTGGTCGCGGACGACGATCGCGTAGCTCGCCGGCGCAGCGGCCGGCAGGGCCGGCGCCGGCGCTGGCGCGACCAGCGTGGCTGCACCGGCGATCGTCGCCGCCGCCGCGGCGATCGCCGCGATCAGTTCCGTCACGCCGATGCGGATCATGTCCCGACGGTCGGCGCTCACGGTGCGCCCTTCGCGTCGTCGGCGGCGGCGTGCTGCTGCTCGTCGGCGTCGGCGCGAGCGCTGCGCTTCTGGCTGCCGAGCAGGCCGGCGCCGATGAAGCCGCCGTCGCTGCCGGGCGCGGCGATGATCACCTGCACCTTGTCGGAGAGCTTGTCGGCCATCGTCTTCTGGATCAGGAGCGGATGGCGCGAGATCAGCACCCCCTCGCGGCCCATCTGCTCGGCGTTCGACTTGCCGACCTTGTCCATGCGATAGACCTCGGCGTCGGCGAGCTTCTGGCGCGCCTCCGCTTCGCCGCCGGCCTCGATGCGGCGCGCCTGCGCGTTGCCCTCGGCCTGCTTGACGCGGGTCACGCGCTCGGCCTCGGCCTCGAGCTGGCGCTGCTCGATCTGGCGCTGCTTGAACGGCAGCACGTGCTTCATCGCCTCTTCCTGGCCCTTGGCGGCGATGATCTGCTCGCGCGCCGCGGCCTCGGCACCGATCTCGCGGCGCACCTTGTCCGATTGCGCCGTCAGCTCGGTCTCCTTGACCTGCTTTTCCTTCAGGTCGAGCGTGTACTTCATCTTCTCGCCGGCGAGCTCTTCGGCGAGCAGGCTCTCCATGCCGCGCTTGTAGTCGGCGGGCAGGTCGATCTTGCCGATCTGCACGCTGCGCAGGACGACGCCGTCGCCCGCCAGTCTGGGTTTCAGCTCCGCTTCCACGGCAGCCTGAATCTCGGTCCGCCTGGTCGAGAAGATCTCGCGCACCGTGTAGCGCGCGAACACCTTGTAGATCACGCCCTGCGCCGCCGGCTCGACGACCTCGGTGCCGACGTCGTCGGGCAGGCTCCTGGCGAGCGCGGCGACCTTGAGCGGATCGATCGCGTAGCGCA
>JAYTHL010000054.1:0-1973 GCA_043732605.1 Rhizobacter sp.
GCCGCCATCTCGACGAAGGCGCGCACGCTCACCTGGATGCCGGTGGCGATGACGAAGTCTTCCGCCACGTCCTGCTGCAGCATCAGCCACTGCATCTCGACGTAGTCCTTGGCATGGCCCCAGTCGCGCAGGGCCGAGAGGTTGCCGAGGTAGAGGCAGTCCTGCAGGCCGAGGGCGATGCGTGTCAGCGCGCGCGTGATCTTGCGGGTGACGAAGGTCTCGCCGCGCACCGGGCTCTCGTGGTTGAAGAGGATGCCGTTGCAGGCGTAGAGCCCGTAGGCCTCGCGGTAATTGACGGTGATCCAGTAGGCGTAGAGCTTGGCGACGGCGTAGGGGCTGCGCGGATAGAAAGGCGTCTTCTCGGTCTGCGGCGTCTCCTGGACCAGGCCGTAGAGCTCCGACGTGCTCGCCTGGTAGAAGCGCGCCTTCTTCTCGAGGCCGAGGATACGGATCGCCTCCAGGATTCGCAGCGTGCCGATGCCGTCGGCGTTCGCCGTGTACTCGGGCGTCTCAAAGCTCACCGCGACGTGGCTCATCGCCGCGAGGTTGTAGATCTCGTCGGGCTGGACCTGCTGGATGATCCGGATGAGGTTTGTCGAGTCCGTGAGATCGCCGTAGTGCAGCTTGAAGCGCTGGTGGTCGACATGCGGGTCCTGGTAGAGGTGGTCGATGCGGTCGGTGTTGAAGAGCGACGCGCGGCGCTTCACGCCGTGCACTTCGTAGCCCTTGTCGAGCAGCAGCTCCGACAGGTATGCGCCGTCCTGGCCGGTCACGCCGGTGATCAGGGCAATCTTCTTGTTCGGGGTCGTCGGGCTCATGGCGTTGGCGCTCAGGTTCTGGCAGCGGGCGCGGCGTGGCGCGCGAACGGCGCGGCCGCGTAGGCGCGGGCGATTCCGTCGCGCAACGATGTCCGGGCACGCCAGCCGAGGGCGGCGAGGCGGCCGACGTCGAGGAGCTTCTGCGGCGTGCCGTCGGGCTTGGTGAAGTCGTGGACGAAGCGGCCGCGGAAGCCGACGACGTCCATCACCAAAGCGACCAGCTCGGCGATCGTGAGGTCGGTGCCGGTGCCGATGTTGATCAGCGCCGGCGTTGCGCCGCCCTCGTCGCCGCGCTCCATCAGGAAGACGCAGGCATCGGCGAGGTCGTCGACGTAGAGGAACTCGCGCCGCGGCGCGCCGCTGCCCCAGACGACGATCTCGTCGTCACCGCGCAGCTTGGCCTCGTGCGCCTTCCTGATCAAGGCCGGGACGACGTGGCTTTTCTCGAGGTCGTAGTTGTCCTCGGGGCCGTAGAGGTTGGTCGGCATCGCGCTCACGTACTGCCGGCCGTACTGCACGTTGAACGCCTCGCACAGCTTGAGGCCGGCGATCTTGGCGATCGCGTACGGCTCGTTGGTCTGCTCGAGCGGACCGGTCAGGAGGTACTCCTCCTTGATCGGCTGCGGGCAGGCGCGGGGGTAGATGCAGCTCGAGCCGAGGAACATCAGCCGCTCGACACCGGCGTCGTGCGCGGCACGGATGAGATTCGTCTCGATCACCAGGTTCTCGTACAGGAAGTCGGCGCGCAGCGTGTTGTTGGCGTGGATGCCGCCGACGCGTGCCGCGGCGATGAAGACGTAGTCGGGGCGCTCCTGCTGCATGAACTCGCGCACGGCGACCTGCTCGAGCAGGTCGAGCTCGCCGTGCGTGCGCAGCATGAGATGCGTGTAGCCGCCGGCACGCAGTCGACGCACGAGCGCCGAGCCGACCATGCCGCGATGACCGGCGACGTAGATGCGCGCGTCCTTCTTCATGACCTGCCGTAGTTGTCTTCGAAGCGGACGATGTCGTCCTCGCCGAGGTACGACCCCGACTGCACCTCGATGATCTCGAGCGGCACCTTGCCGGGATTGGCCAGGCGATGCGTCTGGCCGAGCGGGATGTAGGTGCTCTGGTTCTCGCTCAGCACCGACACCTCGGTGCCGTTGGTGACCT
>JAYTHL010000055.1:0-19330 GCA_043732605.1 Rhizobacter sp.
GGCGTGAGCAGCAAGGCCACGCCCATGATGGCCATCGACGGCACCGCGACCCAGACGCGGCCCTTGCGGTCCATCACCTTGCCGGCCGGGTAGAAGACGAGCATGTCGATGCCGCCGGCCAGGCCGTAGATGAGCGACGTGGTCGCCGCGTCGAGGCCGATCGATTCGGCCCAGAGCGGGATCACCGCCTGGCGCGATGCGCGCACGGCGGCGACCAGCAGGGCGCCGATGCCGACGGTGAGGAAGATCTTCGCGTGGCTGGTGCCGACCGAAATCAGCGTCGCGGGTGCCCGCACCGAGGCCAGGTCGGCGCCCTCGTCGTTGACCGGCGCGTGCGCGGGCAGATCGGGCATGCGCATGGCCACGACGGCCGCGACCATGAGCGATCCGACGCCGGCCCAGTACGCGCCGCCGATGCCCATCCAGTGGATCAGCCCGGCCGCCAGGAACGGGCCGACGAAGAGGCCGATGCGCATCACGCCGCCGAGCGTCGACAGGGCGCGGGCGCGGAAGTGGAAGGGCACGGCCTCGGTGAGATAGCTCTGGCGCGCGAGGCCGAACACCGCCGCCGACATCCCGACCATGAACACGCCGACGCCGAAGACCCAGAGTGCAGGCGCGAGCACGCACGCGACCATGCCGAGGGCGCCCCAGACGGCGGCGCCGACGATCGCCCAGCGCTCTCCATAGCGCGTCGTGATGATCGACGCCGGAATGTTGGAGACGAGCGAGCCGATGCCGATCAGCGTGACCATCAGCGCGGCGAGCGCGACCGAGCCGCCGAGCTGGCGCACGGTGAGCGCGATCACGGGAAGGATCGCGCCTTCGCCGAGGCCGAAGAGGAACGAGGGGCCGAACGCCGGCAGGGCGATCTTGCGCAGGCTGAACGTGTCGGCAGTCACGCGGGGAAGACGAGCTCCGGAGAAAAGCAGCGAGCTTATCCGCGTTCCCGATCCGGGGGAGGGCGCGCTATCCTCCCGCGATCGGCAGCCCTGCCAGATCCGAACGGACTTCGAAGGAGACCCATGGCAACGTCATCGCTACGAGCCAGCCCGCCGCGCCAGGCCGGCGCCGATGCGGCACTGCTCGTCCTGCGCGTCGTGCTTGGCGTGCTGATCCTGCTGCACGGCCTGAGCAAGCTGCCGCCGCCGCCGGCATTCGTCGCCGAAGAGATCGTCAAGCACGGCCTGCCGTCCGCGCTGGCGTACGGCGTCTACGTCGGTGAGATCGCGGCGCCGGCGCTGATCATCGTCGGTGTCTGGACGCGGCTCGCGGCGCTGGTGATGGCGATCAACATGGTCGTCGCGATCCTGCTCGTCCACCTGCCGCAGCTGCTCCAGCTCGACAAGGAAGGCGGCTACGCGCTCGAGCTGCAGGCGATGTACCTGTTCACCACCGTCGCGCTGGTGCTGACCGGCGCCGGACGCTACAGCGTTGGCGGGCGCTACGGGCCGATGAACTAGCGCGTTGCGGCCGGCTCGGGATCGAACCCGCCGGCCAGCCGCAGCTCGCGCGACGACGGTCCGCCGAGCATCGCGAGGACATGCGCCGCGTCGCCCACGTCGCCCGCTCCGCTCGCGAGCGCGGCGCTGTACACGGTGGCCAGTGCGAAGGGCGCGGGCAGGGCGGCGACGAGATCAAGGCCCGGCGTGTAGCGGATCTCGGTCGCCTGCGTGCAGCCGATCGCATCGTCGCGCGGATCGTCGGCGAGCGCGCGCATCGCGATCGCGCCGTTGGCGAACATGTGCAGTCGCGGCTCGAGCTCGGCGCTGATACCGAGCCCGTCCAGCATCGCGGCGACGTGGGCGCCGGCGGTCGAGAGCGTCGCATCGGGAAAGTACAGGGCGCTCGCCGCGAGCAGGCTCGCCTTCAGCGCCTCGGCGCTTTCGATCGCAGGCCGACGCGTGCCGGCCCGAATCGCGATCGCCGTCTGGACCGTGCCGATCCGCATCGCCGATCCGGCCCGCAGCTCGCCGCTCGCCATCAGGTCGTCGACCATGCGCGCGCTCACGATCAGCACGTCGCACGGCACGCCCGAGCGAAGCGCGTCGCGCATCGCGCCGACGGCGCCGAAGGTCGCCTCCAGCGCGACGCCGGTCTCGGCCTCGAAGCGCGGCCGCAGCGCCAGCACCAGGCCCTTGACGGCGCCGGCGCAGAGGACGTTGAGCCGCTTCACTGCTCGGGCTTGGCGCCGGAGATCTTGACGATGCGCGCCCACTTGACGATGTCGTCGTTGAGGTAGCGCGTGAACTCGGCGACGCTCATCGTCATCGGCGTCGCGCCCTGCGCCTTCCAGGCCTTGGCGATGTCCGGATTCGAGACGATCCTTCGCACTTCCGCGTTGAGCTTCGCAACGATCAGCGGTGGCGTTGCCTTCGGCGCCATCAGGCCGAGCCAGATCGTCGCCTCGTAGCCGGGCACGCCCGACTCGGCGATCGTCGGCAGGTCGGGCAGCACGGCCGAGCGCGTCAGGCCGGTCGTGCCGAGCGCCTTCACCTTGCCGGCCTTGATGTGCTCCGACATCGTCGGTACCGCATCGAACATCAGGTCGACCTGGCCACCGAGTACGTCGGTGCGCGCGCCCGAGCTGCCCTTGTACGGGATGTGCAGGATGTCGACGCCGGCCATCGCCTTGAACAGCTCGCCGGCCATGTGGTACGGCGTGCCCGGACCGGACGACGCGTACGAGAAGCCGCCCGGCTTGGCCTTGGCTGCGGCGACGAGCTCGCGCACGTTGGCCACCGGCAGGCCGGTGCGCGCGACGAGCACGAGGTCGGACGAGTTGAACGGCGCGATCGGCGCGAAGTCGCGCATCAGCTGGAATGGCTTGGTCGCGAACAGCGATTCGTTCACCGTATGGGTGTTCGACATCAGCAGCAGCGTGTAGCCGTCGGGCGCGCTCTTGGCGACGGCTTCGGTGCCGATGAGCGAGCCGCCGCCGGGACGGTTGTCGATGACGAAGGTCTGGCCGAGCGACTCCTGCAGCTTCTGCGCGAGCACGCGCGCATAGACGTCGGCCGGGCCGCCAGCGGCGAAGGGCACGATGATCTTCACCGGATGGCTCGGATAGTCCTGCGCCATCGCGAGCGGCGTGGCCAAAGAGAGCGCGATCGCGGCAAGGCCGGCGAGGGTGCTGCGTCGGCTGTCGCGCGAGCGTCTTGTCGAGGCTTGCCTGGTCATCGTGTCTCCTCGTTCGTGGCGGCGTCGAGCCGCGTCTCGCACCATGTTACGGCGGGCTGTCGCGCGGTGGTTAGGATCGCCGTCATGCATCGCCACCGCCTCCTCGCACGCGTCGCCTCGACGGCACTGCTCGCATTCGCCGGCGTCGCCGCCGCGCAATCGATCTATCCCGACAAGCCGATCACGATGATCGTGCCGTTTCCGCCCGGCGGCGTCGCCGACACGGTCGCGCGTCCGGTCGCCGAGGCGATGGCGCGCGAGCTGAAGCAGCCGATCGTCGTCGAGAACCGCGCCGGCGCAGGCGGTGCGCTCGGCATCGGTGTCGCGTCGCGCGCTCCTGCAGACGGCTACACCGTGCTGATGAGCCTGTCGTCGATCTCGATCCTGCCCGAGGCCGACAAGCTGCTCGGCAGGAAGCCCGCCTACCAGCTGAGCCAGTTCCGGCCGATCGCGCGCTTCACGGCGGATCCGACCGTGCTCGTCGTCCGTGCCGACGCGCCGTGGAAGACGCTCGCCGAGTTCCTCGCCGACGCGAAGCGAAACCCCGGCAAGTACAACTACGGCAGCTCGGGCAACTACGGAACGATGCACGTGCCGATGGAGATGCTCAAGGCCGAGGCGGGCTTTCGCATGACCCACATCCCGTACACCGGCGCCGGGCCGGCGGTGGTCGCGCTGCTCGCGGGCCAGGTCGACGCGATCGCGAGCGGGCCGTCGACGGTCGCCCAGCAGATCCAGGCCGGCAAGCTGCGCGCGCTCGCGCACTGGGGCGAGCAGCCGCTCGCCGCGCTGCCCGATGTGCCGAGCCTGAAGCAGCTCGGACATCCGGTCCGCTTCGCCCAGTGGTCGGCGCTGTTCGTGCCCGCGGGCACGCCCGAGGACGTGATCAGGAAGCTGCGCGTCGTCGCGGCCAAGGTCGCCGCCGATCCCAGCGTGCGCCAGGTGATCGCCAGGGCCGGCAGCCCGATCGAGTACCTCGATGCGCCCGAGTTCCAGGCCTACTGGGATGCCGATGCCGCCGAGATGACGAAGGCGGTGCGCGCCGTCGGCAAGGTCGAGTAGCGCTAGACGGCCTTGGCCGCTTGCCGGCGATGGGTCTGGATCATGAGATCGACCGACTCGCCCAGGCTGCGTGCGCTGCACGACTTCGAGACGAAGATGTCGTAGGCATCGAAGCCCGTGCGCACGACTGCCTCGTCGACGCTGGTGTGCATCGCGATCTTCGAGTCGCAGGTCTTCGGGTCGCTGCGCAGCGCGCGGCCGACGGCCAGGCCGTCCATGCCGGGCATGTCGACGTCGAGGACGACGGCATCGAACGCCTCGTGCTTGCTCGCTTCGATCGCCGCGAAGCCGCTGTCGACCGCCTCGACGACGTAGCAGAGAGCTTCGAGCGATGCGGTGACCAGGACGCGAACCACCGGCGAATCGTCGACGGCCAGGATGCGGCCGCGCGGCAAGGTGTCGTCGTCGTGGACCGGGTGCATCGCGGCGAGCTTACTTGCCCGTTCGGGATTCGGAAAGTCCGCCCGGACACGCCGGCCCCGGGCGCGACCGCACTGCCGAGAAATGAGGCAATCGGCCGGCGCGGCCCGTCATTGGCGCCAGTCCGGTCTTTGCCCGCAGGTTGTGCACACAGTTATCAACCATTGGGGTTGTGAAAAAAAATATTTCAGGGGGCCGTGCCTGGCCCGAAGATCAGGCGGCAGGCGGCGCCCATCGGTCCCAGGCCGACGCCGGCACCGGCTCGCCCCACAGGTCGACGACAAGGGCGCGGCCCGTGTGCTCGCGCGCCGCGTCTGCGCCGCGCAGGTAGCCGAGGCCGATGCAGCGACCGGCTGCGGCGCTCCAGCCCGCCGACGACAGCTCGCCGACGGGCCGGCCGTCGACGAGGATGGTCTCGCCGCCCCACGCATACGCCTCGGGCGCGTCGAAGACGATCGTCACCAGGCGCTTTCTCAGCGGCGACGACTGCAGGCCGACGAGCGCGTCGCGGCCGATGAAGGCGTCGCCCTTGCCGAGCTTGACCGCGAACATCGAGCCGGCCTCGAACGGCGTGTCGTCGGCGCCGAGCTCGGCACCCCAGGCGTGCCGACCGGCCTCGATGCGCAGGGCATCGAGCGCGTAGTAGCCGGCATCGGCGAGGCCGGCGCCGCCGAGGCCCAGGCCAGCACTCGCCGCGTGCAGCGCGAGCCAGACGTGACGCGCCATCTCCACCGGCACGTAGAGCTCGTAGCCCGGTCCGCCGACGTAGCTCATGCGCGCCGCGCGCACGCGGGCGAAGCCGAGGTCGATCTCGCGCGTCGACGAGAAGCGGAGCGACTCGGGGCCGATCGCGTCGAAGGTCTCGGGCGCGCCGACGCGGCCGAGCAGCGCACGCGCGTTCGGGCCCATCAGCGAGAGCACCGAGGTCATGCCGCTGGCGTCGGTGACGACGGCGGATTCGCTCGCGCCGAGGTGGCGCTCGATCCAGTCGACGTCGCGCGTCGCCTGCGCCGAGCCGGTGACGATCAGGAAGCGATCCGGCGCGAGGCGCGTCACGGTGACGTCGCTCTCGAAGCCGCCGCGCTCGTTGAGCATCGGCGTGTAGACCATCCGGCCGGGCGCGACGTCCATCTCATTGGCGCAGAGGCGCTGCAGGACGGCGAGGGCATCGCGGCCGTTCAGCAGGATCTTGCCGAACGAGGTCTGGTCATAGAGCGCGACCGCCTTGCGCGTCGCGTGCTGCTCGCGGACGACGTCGTCCAGCCAGGCGGGCTTGCCCAACGTCGGCGAGTAGAGCGCTGCGCCGATCTCGCCCGGACGGAAGTAGCTCGCGCGCTCCCAGCCGCTCTTGGCGCCGAACACCGCGCCCTTGTTCGCGAGCAGATCGTGCAGCGGGCTCGTGCGCAGCGGCCGCGCCGTCTCGAGCTCCTGGCGCGGCCAGCGCATCGCGTAGTGCAGGCCGAGCGTCTCGCCGGTCCGCTCGGCGAGCGCCTTCTTGTTGGCCGTATGCGGGCCGAAGCGGCGGATGTCGACGTCGGAGAGATCGGTCTGCGCCGCGCCCGCGACGATCCATTCGGCGATCAGCTTGCCGGCGCCGCCCGAGTTGGCGATGCCGGCCGAGTTGAAGCCGGCGGCGACGTAGAAGCGGCGCAGCTCGGGCGCTTCGCCGAGGATGAAGTTGCCGTCCGGCGTGAAGCTCTCGGGTCCGTTGAGCAGCATCTTGACGCGCGCCGTCTCGAGGCAGGGCGTGCGGTGGATGGCGGCCGTCATCAGCGGCTCGAACTGCTCCCAGTCCTCGTCGAGGAGCTGGAACTGGAACGTCGCCGGGATCGGATCGACCGTCCACGGCTTGGCCTTCGGCTCGAAGCCGCCCATCAGCAGGCCGCCGACCTCTTCCTTGTAGTAGATGAAGCCGTCGGGATCGCGCATCACCGGCAGCATCGGATGGACGCCTTCGATCCGCTCGGTGACGATGTAGAAGTGCTCGGCCGACCAGAGCGGCACGTTGACCCCGGCCAAGGCGCCGAGCTGACGCGCCCACTGGCCGGCGCAGTTGACGACCACCTCGCAGGCGATCTCGTGCTCCGCGCCGTCGTGGCGCACGCGCAGGCCGGTGACGCTTGAGCCGCTGCCGGTGCGTGCTGTCTTCACGTCGACGACCTCGGCCTCCTCGACGATCGTCACACCGCGCAGCCGCGCGCCCTTGGCCAGCGACATGCACAGGTCGGCCGGGTTGGCCTTGCCGTCGCCGGGAATCCAGATCGCGCCGGTGAGGTCGTCGGTGCGCAGCGGCGCGAACAATTCGCCGGCGCGCTCCGGGCTGATCTCCTCGCACTCGACGCCGAAGCTGCGGGCGAGCGCGAGCTGGCGGCGCAGCAGCATCATCCGCTCGGGCGTCTTCGCGACGTTGACGCTGCCGCACTGCTTCCAGCCGGTCGCCAGGCCCGTCTCGGCCTCGAGCGTCGCGTAGAGCTCGATGCCGTACTTGCTCATCCGCGTCATCGTGCGGTTCGGGCGCATCTGGCCGACGAGGCCGGCGGCGTGCCAGGTCGTGCCGCAGGTCAGGCGCCCCTGCTCGAGGACGAGCACGTCGGTTTCGCCGAGCGCGGCGAGGTGATACGCCGTCGAGCAGCCGGCGATGCCGCCACCGACGACGACGATGCGGGCCTGGGTGGGGAGGACGCTCATGGATCCGAGCTTACCCGCGGCGTTGTCCGACATCCGAGCGCGCGGTGCGGCACTTGGCCGGACGCCGCGGGTGGCGAAGACTCGGCTGCAAGTTCAGCAGGGTCGCTGCGACGCGGCAAAGGAGTCGGGATGACCGTCGAAAACGCATTGGCAGGTGTCGCAGTCGCTGACCTCGCAGCGGCGAGGACTTGGTACGAGCAGGTTGTCGGTCGCCCTGCCGATCTGCTCCCGTCGGAGACGAACGACTTTGCCGAGTGGCGCTTCGAACTCGGCGGCGCTTTGCAGCTCTTCGTCGACAAGGGACGTGCGGGCCAATCGTCCGCGACCCTGATCGTGCCCAGGCTCGAGCCCGAGCTCGATGCAGTCCGCGCCGCAGGCATCCGCGTCGGGAGGACTGCCGATTCGCCGTTCGTGCGCACCGCGATCCTTTCCGATCCCGACGGGAATCGGGTCGTCCTCGTGCAATCGCTGGCGAGCGCGATCGCGAACTGACGACTCAGCCGTTGCGCTTCAGGCCAGGCGCAGCGCCATCACTCCGATCACGACCGCGCCGGTGCCGAGCGCGCGCTGCAGCCTGAAGCGCTCCTTCAACACGAAGACGCCGATCAGCGCGGCGAACAGCACCGAGGTTTCGCGCAGCGCCGCCACTGAAGCGACCGGCGCTTTCGTCATCGCCCAGAGCGCGATGCCGTAGGCGCCGAGCGAGGCGCAGGCGCCGAGCAGGGCGATCGGCCAGCGCGCCCGCATGTAGGCGATCGAGGGCGCGAGTTCGGCGCGGCGTTGCCAGATCACGAGCGCGAAGTAAGGCGCACCGTCGACCAGGAACAGCAGCGCCACGTAGCGCATCGCGTCGCCGGAGGCGCGCACGCCGAGGCCGTCGACGATCGTGTAGCTGGCGATGATCCCGGCGTTGGCGAGCGCGTAGGCAAGGGCGTGGCGGCGCGAGCCGCCCGCCAGCCGCGACGATCGGGTCAGGCCGATGGCGAGCACACCGGCGCTGATCCCGGCGACGCCGAGCCACGCGCCGAGCGGCAGGTGCTCGCCGATCAGGCGTCCGCTCACGAGGGCGACGAGCAGCGGCGCGCTGCCCCGCATGATCGGATAGGCGAATCCGAGCTCGCCGTGGCGGTAGGCGCCGACCAGGGTGATGTAGTAGCCGACGTGGATCACGACCGAGGCCGCGAGCCACGGCAGCGAGGCCGCTGGCGGCAAGCCGACGAACGCGACGAGCACCGCACCGACGCCGCAGCCGAGCACGTGGATCAGGGCGGTGTCGAGCTGCAGGTCGCGGCCCGACTTGATGAGCGCGTTCCACGACGCGTGCAACAGGGCGCCGAAGAGCACGGCGCCGACGATCGGCCAGGTGAGGCTCACGGACGCGGGCCGAGACCGCGTGTGCATGGGCGCCGGCTCATGCCGGCGCGACGAGCGAGCAGCGCGCGGCGCGGCCCATGAAGTGCGTCAGCGGCGGCGTGCGCCAGTCCTGCTGCTTGGCGAGGTCGTCCCAGTGGCGCAGCATCACCGCGTCGCGAGCGCCGGGCTTCGCCAGGAACGCCGCGGCCTGGTCGGCATCGAAGACGTCGCCCTGCAGCACGAGGCTGCGCTTCGAGTCCTCCGAGAGGCGCGCGTGGTAGCCGTCGTTCGTCCGGCACAGATAGCGCTTGGCATCGACATGCAGCTTGATCGCGTCGAGCACGGCGTCGGGAAAGAGGCCGCGCAGGAACGGAAGCGCGAAGTACTGGTGCGTGTCGTCGATGCCCAGCAGCGTCGGCGTCGCGCCGGGCTCGACGCCGGCGTCGTTGACGTAGAGCAGGTGGCCGAGGTCGTGCAGCAGGCAGGCGGTGACGAGCTCGTCGCTCGCCTCGCTCTCCTCGGCGAGGTGCGCCGTCTGCAGCGCGTGCTCGAGCTGGGTCACCGGCTCGCCGCTGTACTGCCCGGCACCGTGGCGCGCGAACAGCCGCTCGATGTCGACGAGGCTCAGCATGAAGCCTCTTTGCGGGTCAAGGACGGCCCTCTTCGGTCGGTGCGAGCGCGGCGAACTGCGATTGCCGGATTCGCGTCGCCGTCAGCGCGCCGGCCGATTCCAGGATCGGATAGGCGACGCCGCAGATGTGCGAGTTGATCCGCTTCAGGTCGCTGATCAGGTCGAGGTGGAGCGAGCTCGTCTCGATGCTCTGCGCCGTGTTGTCGCGCAGGCGCCCGATGTGGTTGGCGGCGTACTCGTGCTCGAGGTCGCGGAAGTGCGCCTTCTCCTCGAGCAGGCGCTTGGCGTCGCGCACGTGGCCGTCGAGGAACACGCTCATCGCCAGGCGCAGGTTCGAGAGCAGCCGCTCGTGCAGATGGACGATCTCCTGCGTGCCGGCGTCGGAGAAGCTCCGGTTCTTCTTGACCTTCTTGTCCTCGATGTCCTGCAGGATGCGCTCGATGATGTCGCCGATCTGCTCCATGTTGATCGTGAACGACAGGATGTCGGTCCAGCGCCGGCTCTCGTCCTTCGACAGCGCCTCGCGCGAGATCTGCGTCAGGTAGAACTTGATCGCCGAATAGAGCTCGTCGACGACGTCGTCGAGCTTCCTCAGGTCGCTCGACAGGCGCAGGTCGTTGCTGCGGATCACCGGCACGATGCCGCGCAGCATGGTCTCGACGACATCGGCCTGGTGCAGCGCCTCGCGCGCCGCGCACGAGATCGCGAGCGACGGCATGGTGAGCGCGAGCGGATCGAGGTGGCGCGGGCGCAGCGTGTTGGCGCCCGGCGAGGGCTCGCGCAGCCAGCGCTCGACCGTCCGGCCGACCAGGCCGGTGAAGCCGATGAAGAGCACTGCCAGCACGACGTTGAATCCGAGGTGGAAGAAGACGACTTGCTCGTGCACGTCCTGGGCGAGCTGCTGCAACAGCACGTGCGCCTGCGGCAGGACGAGGACGAACAGCAAGGCTCCCGTAACCTTGAAGATCAGGTTGCCGAGCGGAAGGCGTCGCACCTGCGGCGAGGCGTTGGCGGTCGCGATCAGGGCGAGCACGCCGCTGCCGATGTTGGCACCGAGGACCAGACCGAGGGCGACATTCACCGGCAGCAGCGCCGACGACGCGAGCGAGGCGATGAGCAGCACGATCGCCAGGCTCGAGTACGAGAGCACGGTGAGCACGGCTCCGACGAGGATGTCGAAGATCACGTCGTTCGGCAGCGCGACGAGCAGTGCGCGCACTGCCGGCGACTCGGTGAGCGGCCGGGTTGCGCCGACGATCAACTGCAGCGCCAGCGTGATGAGCCCGAGGCCGATCAGCACGCGGCCGACGGCGCCGACGCCAGTGTCCTGGCGCGAGATGAAGACCGTGACGCCGACGAAGATCAGCAGCGGCGAGAGCCACGACAGGTCGAGCGAGAACACGACCGCCATCAGGCTGGTGCCGACGTCGGCGCCGAGCATCACCGCCAGCGCCGCGCTCGTCGTCACCAGGTTCTTGCCGACGAACGACGCCACGATCAGGCAGGTCGCCGTGCTCGACTGCAAGAGGCTCGTGACGCCGAGGCCCGAGACGAGCGCGCGCAGGCGATTGCTGAAGCTCGCTGCCAGGACGCGGCGCAGATCCTCGCCGAAGACGCGCAGCATGCCGGTGCGCACGATGTGCGTACCCCAGACGAGCAACGCGATCGCGGCGAGGAGGTTGAGGAGCGGCAGCATCGGGCGGTCGACGGCCCCTCAGTTCCAGGGCAGCGAGTAGGTCTTGAGGTTCGTGAAGCTCTTCATCGCTTCCTGCACGCCTTCCTTGTAGCCGAGGCCCGAATCCTTGATGCCGCCGAAGGGCGTGAGCTCGAGCCGGTAGCCCGGGACCTCGCGCACGTTGACGGTGCCGACGTCGAGCTCGGCGACGAAGCGGGTGATGTAGTCGAGCCGGTTGGTGCAGACCGCCGACGACAGGCCGTAGGCCGTGCCGTTCGAGATCCGGATCGCCTCGTCGATGTCGGCGAAGGTGAGGATCGGCGAGACCGGGCCGAAGGTCTCCTCGCGCACCAGAGCCATCTCGGGGCGGACGCGGTCGAGCACGGTCGGCGCGTAGAGCGCGCCCTCGCGCGTGTTGCCTGCCAGAAGGCGGGCACCCTGTGCGATCGCTTCATCGACGCGCGACTCGAACAGCCGCGCCGCGCCTTCGTCGATGACAGTGCCCATGTCGACCCCGGCGTCGCCCGGGTCGCCGTGGCGCCAGGCCCTCGTCTTCTCGACCACGAGCTCGGTGAAGCGCGCGGCGACGTCTCGGTGTACCAACATCCGCTTGATCGCGGTGCAGCGCTGGCCGGAGTTCTTGTACGAGCCTTGCACGGCGAGCGTCGAGGCCTCGTCGAGGTCGGCGTCTTCCATGACGATGATCGGGTCGTTGCCGCCGAGCTCGAGGACGATGCGCCGGTAGCCGGCCTTCGCCGCGATCGCCTTGCCGATGGCGACGCCGCCGGTGAAGGTGACGAGGTCGACGTCGGCGTTGGTGACGAGCTCGTCGGCGATCTCGCGCGGATCGCCGGTGACGACCGAGAGCATCTCGGGCGGCAGGCCGGCCTCGTACAGCAGGTCGGCGAAGAGGAGCGCCGAGAGCGGCACCTTCTCGGACGGCTTGAGCACCATCCGGTTGTTGGTCGCGATCGACGGCACGACCTTGTGCGCGACCTGGTTCATCGGATGGTTGAAGGGCGTGATCGCGCTGATCACGCCGAGCAGCGGGCTGCGCTGGGTGTAGACGCGACGGCGCTTGCCGCGCGGCGTCAGGTCGCAGCTGAAGATCTGGCCGTCGTCCTTCAGGCACTCGACGGCGCCGAAGACAAGCACGTCGGCGACGCGGCCGCACTCGTAGGTCGAGTCTTTCAGGCACAGGCCCGACTCTGACGTGATCAGCCGCGCGATCTCGGCCGAGCGCGAACGCACCAGCGCGGCGGCGCGGTTGAGCACGTCGGCGCGCTCGAAGCGCGTCAGGCGCGGCTTGTACGCGCGCGCGATGGCGAACGCGCGGCGCACGTCGTCGACGGTCGCCTTCGGCACGCTGCCGACGGCGCGGCCGGTGAACGGATCGAACACCTCGAAGCTGCGCGTGCCCTGCACGCGCTCGCCGGCGATGCGCATCGCCTCGCGGCGGTAGGTCGGCGACTCAGTCGGCGGCATGGTTCAACGCCAGGTCGAAGGCGTCGAAGTTGCGCCAGCGCCGGTGATGGTCGATGCCCAGGAGCAGGCGATTGACGATCAGCGGCACGCGTTGCTCGGAGATGCCGCCGTGCGAGCGCAGCGGTGCGTCGAGCGCCGAGAGGTCGTGGCGCGACGCCGACGTGCCGATCACGGTCGAGCGCTCGGAAACGATGATCAGGTCGCCGATGCGGTCGGCGGGCAACTCGAAGAAGGCCGCCGCTTCGCCGCGCGAGCGCACCGAGTCGATGCCGCGCAGGGCCGAGATCCTGGCGGCGAGCGCGCCGCTGTCGACGGTCGAGGGCAGGTAGACGGTCGCGAACGAGCCGAGCGCGCCGTGGTGGACGACGTACGGATCGGTGATCGGCAGGATCACCCGCGCCACGCCGGCGCCCAGCCAGTCGTCGAGGACGTCCTGGAGATAGACGACGTCGGGCTGCGAATCCATCCGCGTCTTCGCGTTCATGCCGTGGTCGGCGGTGAGGACGATCCTGCAACCCATCGCGTCGAGCTTTCCGAGGTAGCCGTCCATCATCCGGTAGAACGCGTCCGCGCCGTCGGTTCCCGGGGCGTGCTTGTGCTGCACGTAGTCGGTGGTCGAGAGATACATCACGTCGGGGCGGCGTTCGTGAGACATCAGCTCGACGCCGGCCGCGAACACGAACTCCGAGAGCTCGGCGCTGTAGACCGACGGCACCGGCATGCCGACGCGCTCGACGACCTGGGAGATGCCGTTCTCGTCCTCGGTCGCCTGGTCGGCCTTCTCGGCGGAGAAGCAGATGCCTTTCATGCCGTGGCCGAGGAGCTTGCGAAGCTTGTCCTTGGCGGTGATCACGGCGACCGACTGGCCGGCGTCGGCGAGGGCGGCGAGGATGGTCGGTGCGCGCAGCCACTTCGGGTCGTTCATCATCACTTCGGTGCCGGTCGCGACGTCGAAGAGATAGTTGCCGCAGATGCCGTGCACCGACGGCGGCACGCCGGTGACGATCGAGAGGTTGTTCGGGTTCGTGAAGCTCGGGATGACGCAGTCGGCGACGAGCACCGTGCCGGTCGCGAGCACTTCCTTGAGCCACGGCACGTGGTCGTGCGCGACCGCCTGGGCGATGTAGTCGGGCTCGCAGCCGTCGACGCAGACGACGACCGTCGGCTGGTGGGCGAGGGCGTAGTTCCTGCCGTTGACCGTGATCATCGGTTGGCCTTTCGCGGTTCGACGGCGCCGCCCGCGGCGAGCGCCTGCCGGTGATTCCTGATCGTCCGTTCCTTGCTGTCCATGACGTGGTCGTGCATCGCGCGACCGGCGATGTCGCGGTCGCCCGAGGCGATCGCTTTGACGATCAGGCGGTGCTCGCCGACCGAGAGCGGCATCAGCACGCCGTCGGCAAGGTTGAAGCGCCTGAAGAGGCTCAGCTCCTTGATCAGCTTCCTGTAGATCGCGGTCATCTTGCCGTTGCCGGCCATCTCGACAAGGCGATCGTGGAACTGCAGGTTGAGCAGGTGGTAGCGCTGGGAATCCCTGGCCTTGACCGCCTGCTCCATCTGGTCGACCAGCCCGCGCGCTTCCTTCAGGTCGGCGGGCATCATCGATCCGGCGAGCCGGCGCCCGACCATCTCCTCCATCGAGGCGCGCAGATCGAAGATCTCCGCCGCTTCCTCGAGCGGCAGGGAGCGCACGAAGACGCCGCGGTTCTTCTCGGTGCGTACGAGGCCAGCCTCGTCGAGCATGCGGAAGGCCTCGCGCAGCGGGCCCCGCGAGACGCCGAGCTGGGCGGCGAGCGCAGTCTCGGTGAGCCTGACGCCGGGAGACAATTCGCCCGACAGAATCATCCGCTCGAGCTCGCCCTGGACGACGCTGGCGAGCGAGCTCGTCTGCAGCAGCGTGATGGTCGGATGCGGGGCGGGCAGGGTCGCGGCGGCGGCGGGCATCGAGGCAGTAGACGCGAACATATGCCGATTGTCAACAATCTCCAAAAAACAGTTGACTTGCTTTTGCGACGCTGTCTAGACTGCGCCGGCCCGGGCACTGCCAAAGCTGTCATCGAACTGGCATAGGCTTTGCACGCGCAACGGCGCCGGCGTCGTTCGATTCCGTCCTCACACAGACTGCTCACACAGACATCAGGGAGATGCGCATGAATCCGGGTTCCATGAAGCTGCTGCTCGCGGCGACGATCCTCGCGGCCTCGACATCGGTGCTGGCGCAGAAGACGCAGCTCACCGTCTACACCGCGCTCGAGACCGACCAGATCAAGGCCTACGAGAACGGCTTCACCAAGGTCAATCCGACGATCGAGCTGAAGTGGGTGCGCGACTCGACAGGCGTCATCACCGCCAAGCTGCTCGCCGAGAAGGCCAATCCGCAGGCCGACGTCGTCATGGGCGTCGCCGCGTCGAGCCTGGCGCTGCTCGACTCGCAGGGCATGCTCGTCGCCTACGCGCCGCTCAACCTCGACGCGATCATGTCGACCTACCGCGACAAGAAGAACCCGCCGGCCTGGTTCGGCATGGACGTGTGGGGCGCGACGGTGTGCTTCAACACGGTCGAGGCGCAGAAGAAGGGCATCCCGAAGCCCGAAACCTGGAAGGACCTGACCAAGCCGATCTACAAGGGCCAGGTCGTGATGCCGAATCCGGCCTCGTCGGGCACCGGCTACTTCGACGTCACCGCGTGGTTGACGCTCTGGGGCGACGACAACGGCAAGGGCGGCGGCTGGAAGTACATGGACGCGCTGCACCAGAACATCGCCCAGTACACGCATTCGGGCTCGAAGCCCTGCAACATGGCCGCGGCCGGCGAGTACGTCGTCGGCATCTCGTTCGAGTACCGCGCCAACAGCAACAAGGCCAAGGGCGCGCCGATCGACCTCGTGTTCCCGAAGGAAGGCCTTGGCTGGGACCTCGAGGCCTTCGGCATCATGAAGGCGACCAAGAAGATGGAGGCCGCCAAGAAGCTCGCCGACTGGGCCTCGAGCAAGGACGCGATGCTGCTCTACGGCAAGAACTTCGCGATCACCGCCCAGCCTGGCGTCGCCGCGCCGCTCGCCAACGTGCCGCCCGATTACGAGAAGCGCCTCGTCAGGATGGACTTCAAGAGCGCCGCCGACAACCGCGAGCGGGTGCTGGCCGAGTGGAGCAAGCGCTACGACGCGAAGTCGGAACCGAAGAAGTAGATGAGGCCCCCACGCTACCTCCGGTCGCTGCCCCCCGTGGGGGCGCGCGTCGCCCTTGGGGCGGCCCGGCGGGCGCCGCGCCCGCGCATCGCTTAGGCCCGTGGCGGACTACCTCCGCCTCGAAGGCATCCGCAAATCCTTCGGCGCGTTTCAGGCGCTGAAGGAGATCGATCTCACGATCGCCGAGGGCGAGTTCGTCTGCTTCCTCGGGCCGTCGGGCTGCGGCAAGACCACGCTGCTGCGGATCATCGCGGGGCTCGAGACGCAGACTGCCGGGAAGATCATCCAGGGCGAGCGCGACATCTCGCTGCTGCCGCCGGCCGAGCGCGACTATGGCATCGTGTTCCAGTCGTACGCGCTCTTTCCCAATCTCTCGATCGCCGACAACGTCGCCTACGGGCTCGTCAACCGCAAGGTGGCGAAGGCGACGGCGTCGGCGCGCGTCGACGAGCTGCTCAAGCTCGTCGGCCTGCCCGGCAGCGGCGCCAAGTTCCCGGCCCAGCTCTCGGGCGGGCAGCAGCAGCGGATCGCGTTGGCCCGCGCGCTCGCGACGTCGCCCGGCCTGCTCCTTCTCGACGAGCCGCTCTCCGCCCTCGTCGCGCTCGCGCGCGTGCGTCTGCGCGAGGAGATCCGTTCGCTCCAGCGAAAGCTCCGCGTCACGACCGTGATGGTCACGCACGACCAGGAGGAGGCGCTCTCGGTCGCCGATCGCATCGTCGTGATGAACCACGGCGTGATCGAGCAGGTCGGCTCGCCGCTGCAGATCTACCGCGAGCCGGCGACGCCCTTCGTGGCCGACTTCGTCGGCAAGATCAACGTCCTGTCGGGGCGGCTCTTCCCGCGCGGCGAGGTGCTGATCGGCGCCCACCGCTTCGCCTGCAACGAGGACACCGCTGCCGAGCGCGACGTCAAGATCTACTTGCGGCCCGAGGACGTGCTCGCCCGGCCGATCGCCCCTGGCGAGGCCAACGTGTTCGAGGGCCTGATCGAAAAGATCGAGTTCCTCGGCTCGTATTGCCTGGTGCGCGTCAACGCGAGCGCGATCGGGCCGCAGCCGCTCACGGTCTATCTCTCGCTCAACTTCCTCGCCGAGCAGGCGCTCGAGGTCGGAAGCCGCCTGCCGCTCAAGCTCCTGCCCGAGCGGATGCGTTTCTTCTAGGCGCCGACGATGGCCATCGCCCTGCCGATGCCGGTCGCGCGTGCGCTGCGCCAGCGCGCGCACTGGAGCGACCGCGTCGCCCACGTCGCGCTGTTGGCGATCGTCGTCGTGCTCGTCGTCTTCCTCGCGCTGCCGCTGGCGACGATCCTCGCCAAGGCGCTGCAGGACCGCGACGGCGCCTTCGTCGGCTTCGCCAACTTCGCGAGCTACCTGGCGACGCCGGCGCTGCTGCAGTCGTTCGTCAACAGCGTCTCGGTGGCGGCGCTGGTGACAGTCGTCACCGTGCCGCTGGCCTTCGTCTTCGCCTACGCGCTGGCGCGCAGCTGCATCCCGGCCAAGCCCTGGTTCCGCACGGTCGCGCTGATTCCGTTGCTCGCGCCGTCGCTGCTCTCTGCCATCTCGCTGATCTACTGGTTCGGCAACCAGGGCGTGGCCAAGGGGCTGATCACTGCGCTCGGCTTCGAGAACATCTACGGCGCGCCCGGTGTCGCCGTCGCCGAGTGCTTCGCGGTCTTTCCGCACGCGCTGATGATCCTGCTCAGCGCGCTGGCGCTCGCCGACGCGCGCCTCTACGAAGCGGCCGACGCGCTCGGCACATCGACGCGGCGCAAGTTCTGGACGATCACGCTGCCGGGCGCGAAGTACGGCCTGATCTCGGCCGCATTGGTCGCATTCACGCTGGTCATGACCGACTTCGGCATCCCGAAGGTGATCGGCGGAAACTTCAACATGCTCGCCACCGACGTCTTCAAGCTCGTCATCGGCCAGCAGGACTTCCAGCGCGGCGCCGTCGTCGGCCTGCTGCTGCTGACACCGGCCGTGCTCACCTTCGGCATCGACTGGCTCGTGCAACGAAAGCAGACCGCGATGCTCGGCGCGCGCTCGGTGCCGCTCAAGCCCAAGCCGGCCCGCGACTTCGACGCGCTGATGCTCGGCTACGTCGTCGTCGTGAGCCTTCTCATGCTGGCGATGATCGGCATGGCGATCTTCGCGTCGTTCGCGACCTACTGGCCGTACAACCTGGCGCCGAGCTGGAAGCACTACGTGATGGGCTTCGCCGACGCCGAGGTCGGCGAGGCGCTGCTGAACAGCCTGAAGCTCGCCGCCTGCACCTCGTTCTTCGGCACCATCGTCGTCTTCACCGGCGCCTACATGCTCGAGAAGACGCGCGGCTTCGACGCGGTGCGGCCGGTCGTGCGCCTGCTGGCGATGCTGCCGATGGCCGTGCCGGGCCTGGTGCTGGGCCTGGGCTACATCTTCTTCTTCAACGCGCCCGACAACCCGCTCCACGGCCTGTACCAGACGCTGACGCTGCTCGTCGTCTGCACCATCGTCCACTTCTACACGACCGGGCACCTCACCGCGGTCACGGCCCTGAAGGCGCTCGACGGCGAGTTCGAATCGGTGAGCGCTTCCCTCAAGGTTCCGTTCTTCAAGACCTTCTGGCGCGTGACGCTGCCGATCTGCACGCCGACGCTGATCGACATCGCGCGCTACTTCTTCGTCAACGCGATGACGACGATCTCTGCGGTCGTCTTCCTCTATTCGCCCGAGACCAAGGTCGCGGCGATCGCGATCCTCAACCTCGACGAGGCCGGCGAGGCCGGGGCGGCGGCGGCGTGCGCGGTGCTGATCACGGCAGGCTCGACGGTCGTCACGCTGCTCTTCATGGCGCTCGGCGCGTGGGTCGACCGGCGCACGCAGGCCTGGCGCCGGACGGCCGGACACTGACGCGGCCTCGCGCCGACACCACCAAGACGGAGACGACACGATGGAACGCGACGCGATCCTCCTCACCCCCGGCCCGCTGACGACGACCGAGCGCACCAAGCGCGCCATGCTGCGCGACTGGGGCTCGTGGGACACATCGTTCATCGCCGTCACGACGGAGC
The DNA here is from genome assembly GCA_043732605.1 of Rhizobacter sp. GTDB lineage: Bacteria > Pseudomonadota > Gammaproteobacteria > Burkholderiales > Burkholderiaceae_C > Schlegelella_A. Next base: position 18,731 of record JAYTHL010000055.1, read on the forward strand.
TGCGCAAGGAGCTGCTCGCGATCGTCCACGGCGAAGGCTCGCACGTCGTCGTGCCGCTCCAGGGCAGCGGCACGTTCGCGGTCGAGGCCGCGGTGGCGACGATCGTGCCGAGGGACGGCCACGTCCTCGTCCTCGACAACGGCGCGTACTGCAAGCGCCTCGGCCGGCTCGCGAGCCTGATGGGACGCAAGACCACGATCCTCGGCCACGCCGAGGACGCGCCGGTGTCGCCGGGCGAGCTCGACAAGGCGCTGACCGCCGACCCGAGCATCACGCATGTCGGCTTCATCCACTGCGAGACCGGCACCGGCGTGCTCAATCCGCTCCAAGCCGTCTCCGATGTCTGCGCCCGCCACGGCAAGGGCCTGATCGTCGACGCGATGAGCTCGTTCGCGGCGCTGCCGATCGACGCGCGCGAGGTGCGCTTCGACGCGCTCGTCGCCGCCAGCGGCAAGTGCCTGGAAGGCGTGCCGGGAATGGGCTTCGTCTTCGTCAGCAACGAAGCGATGGCCGGCGCCGCCGGCAACTCGCACTCGCTCGCGATGGACCTGCACGACCAGCACGTCTACATGGAGAAGACCGGACAGTGGCGCTTCACGC
>JAYTHL010000056.1:0-6785 GCA_043732605.1 Rhizobacter sp.
CGGCTATCCGGGGGCGCCGCGTGGCGGCGATGCGATCACGGGGCTGCCGGCTCTCGACGCGGGCTCGACCGGCACTGCCGACGTCGCCAAGGTCTTCCACGCCGGCACTGCGCTGCGCGGCAACGAGGTCGTGACGGCAGGCGGCCGAGTCCTCCTCGTCGCCGCGCTCGGCGACTCGACGCGGCTCGCGCAGCAGCATGCGTACGACGCGCTCTGCGGCGTCTCCTTCGCCGGCGCCCAGTGGCGCCGCGACATCGGCCAGCGCGGCCTCAAGCGCTAGCATCTTTCCTCCGATCCGTTCCCATGATTTCTTCAGACGTCCGCGACTATCTCGTCGGCCTGCAATCGCGCATCGTCGCGGCGGTCGAGGCCGAGAGTGGCGAGGCTTTCCTCACCGACGCGTGGCAGCGTGAGCCTGGCGGCAAGCTCGAAGGCGACGGCCTCTCACGCCTGATCGAAGGCGGCACGCTGCTCGAGCGCGGCGGCTGCAACTTCTCGCACGTCAAGGGCCACGCTTTGCCGGCGTCGGCGACGCAGCACCGCGCCGCCGATCTGACCGACGCGCCGTTCGAGGCGATGGGCGTGTCGCTCGTCTTCCATCCGAGGAATCCGTACGTGCCGACCGTGCACATGAACGTGCGCATGCTCGCCGCACTGCCGCGTGGGCGCGAGCCGGTCGTCTGGTTCGGCGGCGGCATGGACCTCACGCCGTATTACGGCTTCGAGGACGACGCGACGCATTTCCATCGCACCGTCCGCGATGCGCTCGTGCCCTTCGGCGATGACAAGTACCCGCGCTTCAAGCGCTGGTGCGACGAGTATTTCTTCCTCAAGCATCGCAACGAGCCGCGCGGCATCGGCGGCGTCTTCTTCGACGACTTTTCCGAGGGCGGCTTCGCCAACGGCTTCGCGATGATGCAGAGCGTCGGCGACGCCTTCCTCGCCGCCTACCTGCCGATCCTGCAGCGCCGCGCCGCGCTGCCCTTCGGCGAGCGCGAGCGCGACTTCCAGGCCTACCGGCGCGGCCGCTACGTCGAGTTCAACCTGGTCTTCGACCGCGGCACGCTCTTCGGCCTGCAGTCGGGCGGCCGCATCGAGAGCATCCTGATGTCGATGCCGCCGATCGTGAAATGGCGCTACGACTGGCACCCCGAGCCGGGCACGCCCGAGGCCGTGCTCTACAGCGATTTCCTGCGTCCGCGCGAGTGGGCCGACGAGAGTGCGCCGGCGTCGCCCGACGCGACCCCGGCGAGCCCGGCGGGTCGATGAGGCGAGCGGGGCTCTTCGGCGGCAGCTTCGATCCGGTCCATTCGGCGCACGTCGCGCTGGCGCGGCTGGCGCTGACCGAGCTCGGGCTCGACGAGGTGCGCTGGATCCCGGCCGGTCAGCCGTGGCAGAAGACGCGCCGGCTCACCGCCGCGAGCGACCGCGAGGCGATGGTGCGGCTGGCGATCGAGGGCGAGCCGCGCTTCGCGCTCGACCGCATCGAGCTGCGCCGGCCCGGCGTCAGCTACACGCTCGACACCGTGCGCGAGCTGACGGCCGACATGCCCGGCACCGAGTGGGTGCTGATCCTCGGCCAGGACCAGTACGCGACGCTGCACACCTGGCACGGCTGGCGCGAGCTGCTCGGCCTCGTCACGCTGGCCGTCGCCAACCGGCCCGATGCGCAATCCGGGGTCGATCCGCAGATCGCCGGCGAGCCGCACCTGTCGCTGACCTTGCCGATGATGGACGTCTCGTCGACCGAGCTGCGCAGGCGCATCGCCGCGGGCGAGTCGATCGCAGGTCTCGTTCCGGATTCCGTCGCGCGCTATATTGAGCACCACGGCCTGTATCGCTGACCAGCGGACCGGCCTCAATTCTTCAGGAGCTGAATGGACATTCGAAAGCTGCAGCGCGTCATCGTCGATGGTCTGGAGGACGTCAAGGCCCAGAACATCGTGGTCTTCAACACCGAGCATCTGTCGCCGCTCTTCGAACGCGTGATCGTCGCGTCGGGGACGAGCAACCGGCAGACGAGGTCGCTGGCAGCGAGCGTTCGCGATGCGGTGAAATCGGCCGGTGAGCCACCGCCGCGCACCGAAGGCGAAGACAACGGCGAATGGATCATCGTCGACTGCGGCGCCGCCGTCGTGCACGTGATGCAGCCGGCGATCCGCGAGTACTACCACCTCGAAGAGCTCTGGGGCGACAAGCCGGTGCGCATGAAGATCGGCGCAGCGACGCCGGCGCGCCTCGTCAAGGCCGCGCCGCCGATGCGCGAGGAGCGCGCGCCCGCGCGTCGTGCGCCGCCGAAAGCTGCGCCAGCGAAGACGCTCGCCAGGAAGACCGCAGCCAAGAGCACGGTCGCACGCGCGCCCGGCCGTCCGACCGCGCGCAAGCCACCGCCGACGCGCCACGTCGTGCGCACCGTCGGCGTCAAGTCGGCCGCCAAGGCCGCGGCGAAGACGGCGAGCACGTCGCCGCGCGGTCCGGCGCGCAAGAGCGAGGGCGCGCGCCGGCCGGTCGCCAAGAAGGCGGGCGGATCGCGCTGAGCCGCGTTCGCGTGGCTGCCGACACGGTCGACGCATCGACCGTCGTGTCGCGATGAAGCTGTGGCTCGTCGCCGTCGGCCAGCGTCTTCCGGCGTGGACCGCCGCGGTCTTCGACGACTACGCCAAGCGCATGCCGCCCGAGCTGCGCCTCGAGCTGAAGGCCGTGAAGGCCGAGCCGCGCGGCGCGAAGACGGCGGCGCAGCTCATGGCCGCCGAAGCGACGCGGATCGAGGCGGCGCTGCCGCGCGGCGCGCGCCGGATCGCGCTCGACGAGCGCGGCGACCGCGTGACCTCGGTCGCGCTCGCCGCGCGCCTCGTCGCCTGGCAGCGCGACGGCCGCGACGCTGCGCTCATCGTCGGCGGTCCCGACGGCCTCGATCCCGCGCTGAAGGCGAGCTGCGACGAGAGCCTGCGCCTGTCGGACCTGACCTTGCCGCACGCCTTCGTCCGCGTCCTCGTGGCGGAGGCGATCTACCGCGCTTGGACGATCACCACGCACCACCCGTATCACCGCGAATGACGGACTTGTCGGCATGACGCGCGCGAGCTTCGTCTACCTCGCCTCGCAGAGCCCGCGCCGGCGCCAACTGCTCGAGCAGATCGGCGTGCGCTGCGAGACGCTGCTCGCGACCGACGACGAGGACGTCGAGTCGCTCGAAGCGACGATCGCGGGCGAGCTGCCGGTGGCGTACGTTGCGCGCGTGACGCGTGCCAAGCTGAAGGCGGCGATCGCGCGGCGTGCGTCGCGCGGGCTCGATGCGGCGCCGATTCTGTGCGCCGACACGACCGTCGCGCTCGGCCGGACGATCCTCGGCAAGCCCGCTGACGCCGCCGATGCGGTGCGCACGCTCTCGCTCCTCGCCGGTCGCACGCATCGCGTGATCACGGCGGTCGCGGTCGCGGTCGCGAGCGGCACGCGCACGCGGCTCGCGACCAGCGTCTCGCACGTCCGCTTCGCTCCCTTGTCGCGGGCGCGGATCGATCGCTACATCGCCGGCGGCGAGCCTTTCGGGAAGGCCGGCGCGTACGCGATCCAGGGCGCGGCGAGCGCCTGGATCGAGCGGATCGAGGGCAGCTACACCGGTATCATGGGTTTGCCGCTGCACGAGACGGCCGCGCTGCTCGACTGGGCCGGCGGCGACCTCCGGTCCTGACAAAGAGGGCCCGTCGAAGCCCACAACGAGACGATCTCGATGCAAGACATCCTCATCAACTGGGCGCCCCAGGAAACGCGCGTCGCCGTGGTCGAGAGCGGCGCCGTGCAGGAGCTGCACATCGAGCGCGAGCTCGAGCGTGGGCGGGTCGGCAACATCTACATCGGCAAGGTCGCGCGCGTGCTCCCGGGCATGCAGTCGGCGTTCGTCGAGATCGGTCTCGAACGCGCCGCGTTCCTGCACATCGCCGACGTCCACGTCAACGGCGGCACCTCGCGCGGCGACCATTCGAACGGCGCCTCGACGCGCGGCGAGCGCGGCGTCAATCCCACGCCGCCGCCGATCGAGCGCATCGTCTTCGAAGGCCAGTCGCTCACCGTGCAGGTGATCAAGGATCCGATCGGCACCAAGGGCGCGCGCCTGTCGACTCAGGTGTCGATCGCCGGCCGGCTGCTCGTCTTCCTGCCGCAGGACGAGCACATCGGCATCTCGCAGAAGATCGGCTCGCACGAGCTGCGCGAGCAGCTGCGCACGCGCATGACCGCGCTCGCCGAGGCCGATGCGCAGTCGCGCGCGAAGGAGGGCGTCGAGGTGCAGGGCGGCGGCTTCATCCTGCGCACCAACGCGGCCGAGGCGAGCGACGCCGAGCTCGCTGCCGACATCGCCTACCTGCGCACGACCTGGGCGCGGGTCAAGGAGCGTGCCTTCAAGTCGCCCGCCGGCACCTTGCTGCACCAGGACCTGAGCCTGGCGGAGCGCGTCCTGCGCGATCTCGCCGACGACCAGACGCAGACGATCCGCATCGATTCGCGCATGCAGTTCGACGCGCTCACGGCCTTCGGCCGCGAATACACGCCGAGCTCGGTCGGCAAGCTCCAGCACTACACCGGCGAACGGCCGATCTTCGACCTGTTCGGCATCGACGAGGAGATCGACAAGGCGCTGCTGCGGCGCGTCGACCTCAAGTCGGGCGGCTATCTCATCATCGACCAGACCGAGGCGCTGACGACGGTCGACGTCAACACCGGCGGCTTCGTCGGCGCGCGCAACTTCGACGACACGATCTTCAAGACCAACCTGGAAGCGGGTTCGGCGATCGCGCGCCAGCTGCGCCTGAGGAACCTCGGCGGCATCATCATCATCGACTTCATCGACATGGCGCGCGAGGAGCATCAGGCCGCGGTGCTCGCCGAGCTGAAGAAGCAGCTCGCACGCGATCGCACGCGGATCACGGTGAGCGGCTTCACGCAGCTCGGCCTGGTCGAGATGACGCGAAAGCGCACGCGCGAATCGCTCGCCCACATGCTGTGCGAGCCGTGCCCGACCTGCCACGGCCGCGGCGAGGTGAAGACGGCGCGCAGCGTCTGCCATGACATCCTGCGCGAGATCCTGCGCGAAGCACGCCAGTTCGACCCGAAGGAGTTTCGCGTCGTCGCCTCGGCGGCGGTCGTCGAGATGCTGCTCGACGAGGAAAGCCAGCATCTCGCCGGCCTCTCGGACTTCATCGGCAAGCCGATCTCGCTCCGGGTCGAGCTCTTCCCCACGCCCGAGCAGTACGACATCGTCCTGCTCTAGCTCGCTTGATGCCGGTGGACCGAAACCGAGCCGACGACCGCTTCGACCGCATCCTCGTCGTCTGCACGCGCCAGCTCGGCGACGTGCTGCTGACGACGCCGCTGATCCACGCCGCGAAGGAGCGCTGGCCGGCGGCGGCGATCGACGTGCTCGGCTTCGGCGGAACGCTCGGCATGCTGCGGGGCAATCCTGACGTCGCCGAGCTGATCGAGGTGCCCGTCGGCAGCGGCTGGCTCGCGTCGCGGGCGTTGATCGCGCGGCTCTGGCGGCGCTACGACCTCGCGCTGATCTCGACGTATTCCGATCGCGCCCATCTCTACGGCTTCGCCGCGGCGAAGCGCCGCGCCGGCCAGGTGACGGACGAGCCGAAGGCGTGGTGGAAGCGGGCGTTGCTCGAGCATGCGGTGCGGATGAACGTCGACCAGTCGCATGCGGTCCTCGAGAAGCTGCGCCTGCTCGCGCCATGGGTCGCGCCGACCGCTGTGCGGCTCGTTCCGCCGCCGGCGATGCCGTTGCCCGCAGACGTCGCCGCCGCGCTCGTCGCGCCGTACGCGGTGCTGCAGGTGCCGGCCGCCGTCACGTACAAGCAGTGGCCGCTCGCGCACTGGCGCGCGCTCGCCGAGGCGCTGGTCGCGCGCGGTCTGCAGGTCGTGCTCACCGGTGCGCCATCGGCCAACGACCGGGCGATGGTCGCGGCGGTGCAGAGCGGCTTCAATCCATCGCATGTCCTCGACGTCGCCGGCCGGCTCGACCTGAACCAGGTCGGCGCGCTGCTGCGTGGCGCCGCCATCTATGTCGGCGGCGACACCTCGATCACGCATCTGGCGGCGGCCGTCGAGACGCCCGCCGTCGCGCTCTACGGGCCGATCAATCCGCGCTACTTCGGCCCCTGGCCGCCGAGCGAGGTTCCCGTCGTGCCGTACGCCAACCGCGGCGACGCGCAGCGCGCCGGCCGCGTCGTCGTGATGCAGGGATCGATGCCGTGCGTGCCCTGCGACCGCGCGGGCTGCTTCGACCGCAACGACAGCACGAGCCTGTGCCTGCTGACGATGGCGCCGTCGCGCGTCCTCGAGCAGGTCGACAGGATCGTGGCCTCCCGCGAGGATCGCGCTGAAGGACAATGATGCGATGAGCAAGCCCGTCAAGGCGGTGATCCTCGCCGGCGGCTACGGCAGCCGCCTGGCCGAGGAGACCAACCTCAAGCCCAAGCCGATGATCGAGATCGGCGGGCGGCCGATCCTCTGGCACATCCTGAAGATCTACTCGGCCGGCGGCGTCAACGACTTCGTGATCTGCTGCGGCTACAAGGGCTACGTGATCAAGGAGTACTTCGCCAACTACTTCCTGCACATGTCCGACGTCACCTTCGACATGGCCAACAACGCCATGGAAGTGCACCAGAAGAACGCCGAGCCGTGGCGCGTCACGCTCGTCGACACCGGCGAAGACTCGATGACCGGCGGGCGGCTCGGCCGCGTCGCCGACCACGTGCGCGACGACGAGTGCTTCTGCTTCACCT
>JAYTHL010000057.1:0-1958 GCA_043732605.1 Rhizobacter sp.
GGTCTCGTCGAACAGCCGCGCGTTCTGCAGCGCCACCGTCGCCTGGCGCGAGAGGCCAACGAGGAACTCGAGCTCGCGCGGCTCGAACTCGGCGCCGCCGTTGCGCCACACGGCCATCGCGCCGAGCACCTGCGTGCCGGCCAGGAGCGGCACGACCATCAGCCGCTCGTCGGCCCGGCGCTCGGTGCCGGACACCTGCACGCCGCGCCGGTCGGACTCGATGTCGTTGATGAGCTCGGGCTCGCCGCCTTGCAGCAGGCTGCCGATGATGCCGACTCCCGACTCGATCACCGTCGCCTTGATCGCGTCGGCGGCGTCGCCGATCGCCACCATCGCGCGATGCGTGCCGGCACGCGCGTCGGGCAGGAAGATGGCGCTGTTGGCGGCCTGCAGGAACTCCTTCGCGTGGTGGGCGATGCGGTCCATCACGACCGACAGGTCGAGCGACGACGACAGGTCGCGTCCCACCTCCGAGAGCGCCGACGACTCGCGCTCGCGTCGCTCGGTCTCCTTCAGCAGCCGTTGCGTCTCGGCGAACAGCCTCGCGTTCTCGAGCGCCGCGCTCATGCTGCCGGCCAGCGTCTCGAGCAGGCGGACGTCGTCCGGGCTGAACGCGTTCTCCTGCCCCATGTCGTTGAGGACGAACATGCCGAAGACCTCGCCGCCGACCAGCAGCGGCACCAGCAGCAGCGACCTCGGCCGGCTCTGGCCATGGACCAGGCCGCTGCTGCCGAGGCGGGCGAAGACCTCGAGGATGTTCTCGTTCGCGAGCAGCGTGCGGCCGGTGCGCATGACCTCGGCGCCGAAACCGTGCTCGGTGATCGGCAGGGGCTCGGGGTGGACGCGAACGCCGCTGTGCACGCCGTAGGGAAAGACGAACCGGCCGGAGGCGCGATCGACGATCCGGATCCCTTCCATCGAGCGCGGGAAGACTTCGCGCAGCTTGTCGCCGACGACGTCGTACACGCCCTGGATGTCGAGCTTGCCGGCGAGCGACTGCTGCACGGCGTTGATGATCGCCAGCTCGGCGGCGCGTTGTTCGGTCTCCCTCAGCAGGCGCTGGGTCTCGGCGAACAGACGCGCGTTCTCGAGCGCCACGCCCATGCCGGCGGCCACCGTCGAGAGCAGGCGCACCGCAGCCTCGCCGAATGCGTCCTCGCGCTGGTAGTTCTCGAGGATGATGGTGCCGAGGAAGCGATCGCCGGAGAACATCGGCACGAACACCGAGGACAGGCTCACGTCGGTGCCTTCGAAATGGTGCAGCTGCATCGCCGCCGCATCCGCGAGATTGCGGATGACCACCGGCCGCTGCTCCAGCAGTGCCTTGTCGAGCGGGCGGTCGAGCGTGTCGAGCACGGGCGGCAGCTCGCCCCTCACGCCGTGCTCGTACGAGTAGAGGATCAGACGCATCCCCGTGGCCTCGTCGCGCCAGGTGATCATCAGATCGCCGGTGTCGAAGACTTCACGCAGCTTGTCGCCGACGAGATCGACGATCGCCTGGAACTGCAGCTCGGCGCTCACGCCCTGCTGGATGCTGTTGATGACCGCGAGCTCGGCGTTGCGCTGCTCGGTCTCCTTCAGCAGCCGCTGCGTCTCGTCGAACAGGCGTGCGTTCTCGAGCGCGGTGCCCATGCTGGCGGCCAGCGTCTGCAGCAGCCCGAGGTCGTTGCACGTGAAGGCGTTCTCGGCATCCAGGCTCTGCACCGTGATCGAGCCGCCGGCCACCTGGCCGGCCACGCGCAGCGGCACCCACATCGCCGACTTCGGCGTCTCGCCCTGCTCGGTGACCTCGCCGTACTCGGCCATGCGCTCGGCCATGCCGGTGGCGATGAACAGGGTCTCGCCGGTCCGGCGCACGTGCGGTCCGAAGCCGCTGCGCTCGGCCGACGGCATCGCGTCGGGCACGTCGACGCGCTTGCCGCGTTCGACGAGATACGGGATGCGGCGCATTCCGGTCA
>JAYTHL010000058.1:0-6768 GCA_043732605.1 Rhizobacter sp.
TTCTTCTTGAGCTCGGCGAGGAAGCCCTTGTAGTCGCGCGCCGGAAAGCTCGGGTGCACGGCGATCACGTTCGGCGTCGCGGCGACGTTGATGATCGGCGTGAAGTCGGTGATCGGGTTGTACGGCAGCTTCGGGTTGATCGCCGGATTGGCTGCCGTGGTGGAGACGGTGGCCATGCCGAGCGAGTAGCCGTCGGGTGTCGCGCGCGCGATCTCTGTCGCACCGACCGAGCCGCCGCCGCCGGCCTTGTTCTCGACGATCATCGTCTGGCCGAGCGCCGCGCCGACCTTCTCCGAGACGACGCGGGCGACGATGTCGGTCGTGCCGCCTGGCGCGAACGGCACCACCAGACGCACCGGCTTGGTCGGATAGGCGGATTGAGCGTGCGATGCGCCGCCGGTCAGGGCGAGCGCGGCACCGGTCGCGGCGGCGAGAAGGGTTCGGCGATGCATGGGTTCTTGTCTCCGGGATGTCGATCGTGTCGAGGCCGGAGTCTAGCGAACCCTCATGCGCCAAAGGGCCGGGCTTGCCCCGTCAGAACAGGGCCTTGAACCGCACGCCGACGGTGCGCGGATCGTTGATGAAGCCGGTGGGGTTGTTGAAGTCGATCGCGCCCGTCACCCGGACCTGGTTGGTGATGTTGCGCGCGAACGCAGCCGCCTCGTACTTGCCGCTGGCCCCGCTGTAGCCGAGTCGCAGGCCGCCCTGCAGCAGCGACTTCGATTCGGACTCGATGACTGGTGGAGGAAGAAGTCGACCTTGCTCCGGTACGACCAGTCGGTGAAGACGAAGTACTCGCCGCCGTTGCCGTTCGGAATGCGGTAGCGCAGGTTGACGTTGTCGATCCACTTCGGCGCGTTGGGCAGCGCGTTGCCGTCGATGAAGGCGACGGTCTGGCCGTTGACCGTGCCGGTCGGATTCGTCACCGAGCGCTGGGCGCAGACGCCGACCGAGAGACCCGGGTCCTTGATGCTGGTGAAGTTGTAGTTCGCGCTCAGCGTGACGAGCAGGTTGTCGACCGGACGCACGGCGAAGGTCGTCTCGACGCCGCGGCCGATCGCCTTCTTCGCGTCGAGCAGCGTCGTCGTGTTCGCGGCGCCGCCCACGGCCGTGAGCTGCCGGTCCTTGACGCGATACGTGTACGGGCTGAGCGCGCGCCGCCGCCGAGCGAGTCGTAGCCGTAGGCGTCGATCTCGTACTTCTCGTGGAAAAAGTAGACGCCACCCTGCCACTTCAGCGGCCCGGCGCCGGCCGAGTCGATGCGGAATTCCTGTGTGATCTGGTCGTGGCCGTGGATCGAGTCCGCCGTCTCGAGCCCTTGGTCATGATGCCGAGGAAGCCGTTCTTGCAGCCCTTGGGCATCTCGCGCGCGTCGACCACGTGGGCGATGCCGAAGTCGACGAGGTAGCGCGCCCAGGCGGCGCTGCCGATCGTGCCCTGCGCCGAATCGATGCCGCCCGAGATGCCGCTCATGATCAATCGCTCGATGCGGAAGTGGTCGACCAGCGTCTGCGTCGTCATCGCCGCGTTGATCATGCTGACGCCGCTCAGCACGACCACCACGCGGTCGCCGCGCAGCGTGCCTATGGTGAAGCGGTTGCCGTTGATGGCCCAGGTCTTCGCGTTCTTGGTCTGCTTGACGAGGATCGCCGCTTCCTCGCCGAAGGCCGAGACGATGCCGATGCGCGGCGTGCATTCGCTCAGGCAGGCGCGCGGCGCGGCGAGCGCGCGGCGCGGCGAGCGCGAGGCCCAGTCCTCGCCAGATCCAGCGCCGGCGTCGTGTCATCGTGCTGCTCCCGTGCGTACGGCGGGCAGCAATGTTCACGCCGGAAGCGCTGCGGCCGAGGCCGGCAGCGCCTGCTGCAAGGCCCAGTCGATGTGCTCGCGCACGAGATCGCTCGCGCTCTGGCGCCGCTCGCTCAGCGCGCGGGCGATCGCGGCCTCGCCGGTTGCCGCGAGCGCGTTGCCGAGCGCGACCGCGAGGTTCCTCTGCCAGCGCTCGAAGCCGATCCGGCGGATCGCGCTGCCTTCGCTCACGCGCAGGAACTCGTCCTCGCGCCAGGCCCAGAGCGCGAGCAGCGCGGGGCCGTCGAGCTCGGGGCGGACGTCGAAGTCGGCGAGCGGGCTCGCCCTCGCGAACTTGTTCCACGGGCAGACGAGCTGGCAGTCGTCGCAGCCGTAGACGCGGTTGCCGATCGCGGCGCGGAACTCGACCGGGATCGCGCCCTTGGCCTCGATCGTGAGGTAGGAGATGCAGCGCCGCGCGTCGAGCACGTAGGGCGCGACGATGGCGCGCGTCGGGCAGATCTCGATGCACGCCGTGCAGCTGCCGCAATGGTCGCTCGCCGGCGCGCTCTCGGGCAGGGCGACATCGACGAAGATCTCGCCGAGGAAGAACATCGAGCCGGCGTCGCGGTCGAGCACGAGCGTGTGCTTGCCGCGCCAGCCGATCCCGCTCTTCGACGCGAGCTCGACCTCGAGCACCGGCGCCGAGTCGGTGAAGACGCGGTGGCCGAACGGCCCGATCTCGGCCGCGATGCGGTCGGCGAGCTGCACGAGACGGCGGCGCAGCACCTTGTGATAGTCGCGGCCGCGGGCATAGATCGATACCGCGGCGGCTGATGCCGTCTCGAGGCGATCCCATTCGACGCGCTGCCAGCCGGCCGCGGTCGCGCGCGGCAGGTAGTCGAGCCGCGCCGTGATCACGCTCACCGTGCCCGGAACCAGCTCGGCCGGACGCGCGCGCTTCATGCCGTGCGCGGCCATGTAGTCCATCTCGCCGTGGAAACCGTTGTCGAGCCAGGCGGCGAGGCGCGGCTCGGCCGAGGCCAGGTCGATGCCGGCGACGCCGATCTGGGAAAATCCGAGCGATCGTCCCCATTCCCGCATGCGCTCGAGCAGGGACCCGCCATCGAAAGGAAGAGGCTCGCTCATTGGTGTCGACGTCGATTCTAGAAACGCGCCTCGCAGCCTGGCCCGACGAGGCCGCGTGCGCCGCGAGCGCGGCGCATCTCGCCTCGCATTTCGCCCCGCATCCTGCGCTCGCCGACGCCTTCATCGAGCTGCATGGCCCGCTCGGCGCCGGCAAGACGACCTTCGCACGCCATCTGCTGCACGCGCTCGGCGTCACGGGCGCGATCAAGAGCCCGACCTACGCGTTGATCGAGCAGTACGTCGCCGGTGCCGAAGCCGGTGGATTCGCCATCAGCCACTTCGACTTCTACCGCTTCGACGATCCGAACGAATGGGAAGACGCGGGCTTTCGCGAGGTCTTCGCCGACCCGGGCCTGAAGCTGGTCGAGTGGCCGGAGAAGGCTGCAGGACTGCTGCCGACGTGCGATTTACGCCTCTGGATCACGCCGCATGACGGCAGCGACTTGCGCGACGCGCGCTTCGAGGCGATGAGCGCCCGCGGCCTGGAGCTCCTGCCGTGAGCGTGTCGCGCCGGCTCGCGCTCGGCCGCATGGGCATCGCGGTGCTCGTGCTCGGCGCGCGCGACATCGCCTGGGGCGCGGCCATCCTCGCTGTGCGTGTCTGGCCGGCCGACGAGTACACGCGCGTCACGATCGAGTCGGATGCGGCGCTCTCGGCGCGCCACTTTCTCACCGTGAACCCCGACCGCCTGGTGATCGACATCGACGGCCTCGAGCTCAGCCCGCAGCTGCGCGAGCTGGTCGGCAAGGTCCGCTCCGACGATCCCTTCATCGCGGGGGTGCGCGTCGGCCAGAGCCAGCCGCGCGTCGTTCGCATGGTGATCGATCTCAAGCAGGCGACTGTCCCCGAGGTGCTGACACTCGCGCCCGTCGCCGCGTACCAGCACCGGCTCGTCTTCGACCTGCATCCGACACGCGAGGTCGATCCGCTGCTCGAGCTGATCCGCGACCGCGAGCAGGCCGAGCAGAAGGCGGCGCAGTCGGTGCAGGACGCGCTCGGCGAGTTCATCGGCAAGGTCGCGGGCGGCGGCGCGGTCTCCGCTCCGCCCTTCTCGGCGTCGGCGCCGATGGTCGCGCGCGCTGCGTCGGGCGCCGGGTCGATGGCCGCGCGCCCGGCAATCGCCGGCACGATGCCGCCGCTGATCGCGCAGTCGAAGATCGATCGCCTCGTCGTCGTCGCCATCGACCCCGGCCACGGCGGCGAAGACCCGGGCGCGACCGGGCCGAGCGGCCTGCACGAGAAGGACGTCGTCCTCGCGATCGCGATGCAGCTGCGCGACCGCCTCAACGCCAATCCGAACATGCGCGCGATGATGACCCGCGACGCCGACTTCTTCGTGCCGCTGCACGAACGCGTGAAGAAGGCGCGCCGCGTCCAGGCCGATCTCTTCGTCTCGATCCACGCCGACGCCTTCCTCACGCCCGAAGCGCGCGGCGCGTCGGTGTTCGCGCTGAGCCAAGGCGGCGCGACGAGCACGGCTGCACGCTGGATGGCCAACAAGGAGAACGCCTCCGATCTCGTCGGCGGCACCAGCGTGCGCGTCAAGGACGAGATCGTCCTGCGCACGATGCTCGACATGAGCACGACGGCGCAGATCAAGGACAGCCTCAAGCTCGGCGGCGAGGTGCTGGGTCAGATCGGCAAGGTCGGCAAGCTTCACAAGGGCAGCGTCGAGCAGGCGAGCTTCGCGGTGCTGAAGGCTCCGGACGTGCCGTCGATCCTGGTCGAGTCGGCCTTCATCTCGAATCCCGACGAAGAGAGAAAGCTGCGCGATCCGGCGTACCAGGCGCAGCTCGTCGAGGCGCTCGCGGTCGGCATCCAGCGCTACTTCGCGCGCAACCCGCCGCTCGCGCGCTCGCGCCAGCTGTAGAGTGCCTTCGACACAGTCCAGGAGACCCGATGCTTCACCCCGACGCCCGCGCCCTCATCGATCTCATCGAGCAACGCAAGCTGCCGGCGATGCACACCCTGACGCCGGTCGATGCGCGCGCCTTCTACCGCGACCGGCGCGCTTTCACGCAGCCGGATTCGCCCGAGGTCGGCGAGGTGCGCGAGCTGAGCTGCGACGGGCCGCGCGGGCCGATCCCGTTGCGCCTCTATCGCCCGATCGCCGCGCGCGACGGTACGGCGAAGCAGCTGCCCGTTCTCGTCTACTACCACGGCGGCGGCTGGACGATCGGCGACCTCGACACCCACGACGTGCTCTGCCGCGAGCTCTGCAACGGCTCGGGCGCGGCGGTCGTCGCGGTCGACTATCGGATGGGCCCCGAGGACCCATTCCCCGCGGCCGGTGACGACTGCCTCGCCGCGACCTACTGGGTGCGCTCGCACGCCGCCGGGCTCGGCCTCGATGCGCGCCGGCTCGCGGTCGGTGGCGACAGTGCCGGCGGCAACCTCGCCGCCGTCGTCGCGATCGCCGCGAGAGATGCCGGCGACCTGCCGATCGCGTTCCAGCTGCTGATCTATCCGGCGACCGACCAGCGGCGCGCCCATCCCTCGCACACGACCAATGGCGCGGACTATCTGCTCACGCGCGGGACCATCGCGTACTACCACGACAACTATTTCGACCAGCCCGCGCACGACCTCGACTGGCGTGCCTCACCGCTGCTGCACGACGACCTGTCGAAGCTACCGCCTGCGCTGGTGCTGACCGCGGGCTTCGACCCGCTGCGCGACGAGGGACTCGACTACGCCGATCGCCTGGTGGCGGCCGGCAACCGCGCGACCTACGTCTGCTTCGAGCGGCAGATCCACGGCTTCATCACCATGGGCAAGGTGATCGACGAGGCCAACGCCGCGGTCGGCCTCTGCTCCGCCGAGCTGGCCCGCGCGCTCACGCGCTAGGGCGCGAGCCGGTCCTGCACATCGCGGCGCCGAAGCGCCGCGATGTCGATCACTTCGGCGAGGACGCCGGGGTGACCGCGCTCTCGACCTTGTGCGCGCCCTTCTTGACCGCGGTCCTGGTCTTGCGGCCGATCTCCATCGTCGCGTGGCCAGCGTCCTGGGCCGCTTCCTTGCTGCCGCTCTTGATGTCGCGGCCCTGCTCGGCCACGTCGTGACCGAGCGTGCGGCCGGCTTGGGCGGTCGTGTGGCCGGCCTCGCGGCTGGTCTTGGCGACGGCGTGGCCGGTCTTCTTCGCGGCCGACGAGGCGGCTGCGCCGACCGATTCGGCGGCGTGGGCGGGCGCGGCGATCGCGGCGAGGGCCAGCGCGGAGGCGGCCAGAGAGAGGCGAATCATCATGTTGTTCTCCGAAAAGGAAGGATCGAGTCATGGAAACGGACCCGCCGGCAGGGACGTTGACACGGCCCCGACGCAACCCGCTGCGAAGTCGCAGAATCGGTCCGGGCCGCCCGTTCGACGAGCCGGCCTCCGGAGGATCCGCCATGACCACCCACGCCCGTTCCCTCGCCCTGGTCTTTGCCGTCTCTCTGGTCGGCGCCGCGGCCCTCGCTCCCGGTGTCGCGCTCGCGGCCGGAGGCCAGGCTTTCGCCAGCGGCCGTCATTCCTCCGGCGGCGGCAACTGGCACGGCGGCGGTGGCGGCTGGCGCGGCAACCACTGGGGCCATGGCGGCTACGGCCGTCCGGGCGTGTTCTGGGGTGGCGTCGGGCTCGGCCTGGGCTTCGGCGCGATCGGCTACTACGGAGGCGCGTGGGGTCCCTACGGCTACGCGCCCGATGGCTGGTACGACCGCGGCTATCTCTACGGCGCACCGACGGTGATCGTCGATCCCGGCCCGACGACGCTCGTCGAGCCGGCCGGCCAGGCCGTGCCGCAAGCCGCGCGCTCGCCCGATCCGATCTTCTATCCGGGCAAGGGCCAGAGCGCCGCG
>JAYTHL010000059.1:0-1951 GCA_043732605.1 Rhizobacter sp.
GACCGTCATGTCCGACGACGAGGTCGCCGATGTCCTCTCCTATGTGCGTGGGGCGTGGCAGCCGCGCGCTGCGCCGGTGTCGGCGCTCGAGGTCCGGCGCTTTCGCGGCGCGGCGCAGTGAGCCGCGCGCCCGTCGTCAGAACGGAATGTCGTCGTCCATGTCGCTGAAGCCCGACGACTTCGCTGCGGGACGGTTCGCCGCCGCAGCTGCCGGACGCGCAGCCGGCGCGGACCGCTCGTAGCCGCCTCCGTCGTCCGACGACGGCGCCGCGCCGCCCATGCCTTCGCGGCTGCCGAGCATCTGCATCTCGGTCGCGACGATCTCGGTGGTGTACTTCTCGACGCCGTCCTTGTCGGTCCACTTGCGCGTCTGCAGGCGCCCTTCGACGTAGACCGAGCGGCCCTTCTTCAGGTACTCGCCCGCGATCTCGGCAAGCTTGTCGAAGAAGACGATGCGATGCCACTCGGTGTCTTCCGACTTCTCGCCTGATTCCTTGTTCTTCTTCACCCGCGACGTCGCGACGGTGACGTTGCAGACCGCGCTGCCGTTGGGCGTGTAGCGCACTTCGGGGTCGCGCCCGAGGTTGCCGACGATGATGACTTTGTTGACCGAGGCCATGCGCTGGCTCCTGTTGCGTGAAAGGGATTGGCGAAGATTATGCGGCGCGTCCGGCGCTGGACAGCCCTCTCCTGGAGCCCCCGGACGACAGCTCGGCCCTGTCAACCGCCGTTGCTGGACGTAAAGCCGCAGCCGGAATGTCGACGAGGGCGGAAAGTCTGGCGTTGAAACAGGGGCCATGCACGATCCCTTCCTTTTTTCCCCGCTCGCAGGCGCCTCCGCGCCGCGCCGACGGCTGCTTCGGGCCACGGCCGCGCTCGCCGCCGCACCGATGCTGTCGCTGGTGTCGGGATGCGCGGCGCTGGGCGTCGCGCGACGCGGCGACGCTTCGCCCGCCGCCCGCGCCGCGTCGCGCCGCGACGGTCCGGTCGCGGCGCTGGCCGCAGTCGACGTCGCGCTCGTCAACCGCGTCGCCTGGGGCGCCTCGGCCACGACCGCCGCCGACTTCGCGCGGCGCGGCCGGCGCGACTGGCTCGCGTCCCAGCTCCATCCGGCGCCGGCGCCGCTGCCGGTCGAGGTCCAGGCGCTGATCGACGCGACCTGGATCGCGACGACGCCGTTCGCCACCCTCGTCGCCGACATGGAGACGACGCGCCGCGACAGCGACGCGAAGGCGAAGGAAGCGGTCGACACGACCGCCAAGCAGGCGGCGCAGCAAACGTATCAGCAAGCGCTCACGAAGGTCGCGCGCGAGGCCTCGTCACGCTCGCTCCTGCGCGCGCTCTATTCGTCGAACCAGCTGCAGGAGCAGCTGACGTGGTTCTGGTTCAACCACTTCAACGTCCACCAGTACAAGGCGAACCTGCGCGTGATGGTCGGCGACTACGAGGACCAGGCGCTGCGGCCGCGCGCGCTCGGCAGGTTCCGCGACCTGCTGATCGCGAGCGCGACCCATCCGGCCATGATCCGCTACCTCGACAACGAGCAGAACGCCGCCGGCCGCATCAACGAGAATTTCGCGCGCGAGGTGATGGAGCTGCACACCCTCGGCGTCGACGGCGGCTACTCGCAGAAGGACGTGCAGGAGCTGGCGCGCGTGCTCACCGGCGTCGGCATCAACGTCACCGACAAGACGCCGAACCTCAAGCCCGAGCAGCGCGCGCTCTACGTGCGCCAGGGCTTCACCGAGTTCAATCCGGGCCGTCACGACATGGGCGAGAAGCTGGTCCTCGGCCGTTCGATTCCGGGCCGCGGCTGGAACGAGGTGCTCGACGAGCTCGGCCGGCTCGCCGCGCATCCGGCGACGGCGCGCTTCGTGAGCGGCAAGCTCGCCACGTACTTCGTCGCCGACGCACCGCCGCCGGCGCTCGTCGACCGCATGAGCCAGGCCTT
>JAYTHL010000060.1:0-6755 GCA_043732605.1 Rhizobacter sp.
GTCTTCGCCCTTGTAGGCGAACACGGGCGTGCCCTTCACGGCGAGCGCGGCGGCGGCGTGGTCCTGCGTCGAGTAGATGTTGCACGAGGCCCAGCGCACGTCGGCACCGAGCGCCTGCAGCGTCTCGACCAGCACGGCCGTCTGGATCGTCATGTGCAGCGAGCCGGTCACGCGTGCGCCCTTGAGCGGCTGGCTCTTCGAGAACTCTTCGCGGATCGCCATCAGACCGGGCATCTCGGTCTCGGCGATCCTGATTTCCTTGCGGCCCCAGGCGGCGAGGGACAGGTCGGCAACGATGTAAGGCGCATCGGCCTTCGGCTTCAGAACGGCGTTCATGGTCAGGTTCCTTTGAATGAGCGGAACCCGCGCGGCGGACGTCTGAAGGGAGTGGAGACTCACCCACGACGACCATCGTGCGGGTGAGCGCGGTTGCAAGTGGCGCGGACCGATCGAATGGTCCGCTTTGCAGCCTTCCGAGCCTGGGACCGGTGCGAACGCACGGGCCTTGCAACGCTCCTCGGAAGCGGGAATTGTAGCGGGCACGGCGTGCTCGTGTGCGCCGCGCTGCATGCCCGCTCAAGCGCCGCGCACGGGCGCCGATAACGGCAAGGGTCGGTCGTGCCCCGGAGTCGTGACGGACATCACGCTCAGGGCCCCGCGGTGCGCCTTCCCGCCACTTTCATACCGCCATGCCGCGCCCGCCCGGATCGTTCTTTCTCTGCCTCGCCCTGTTGTCGGGCCCGGCCTGGTCCGCGGCCCTCTCGGTCGCGGTGAGCGACGCGGCCGGCAAGCCGCTCGAGGGCGCCGTGGTCACGGTGAGCGTCACCGGAGCAGCCAAGGTCGCGCCGGCCGGCACGACGGCCGAGATGACGCAGCAAAACCGCCAGTTCGCGCCGCGCACGCTGGTCGTCCAGGCCGGCACCTCGGTCCACTTCCCGAACCTCGACAAGGTGCGCCACCACGTCTATTCGTTCTCGCCGGTCAAGCCGTTCGAACTGAAGCTCTACGCCGGCACGCCGGCCGCGCCGGTGCTGTTCGACAAGCCCGGCATCGCCGTCCTCGGCTGCAACATCCACGACCGCATGACAGGCTGGATCGCGGTCGTCGAGACGCCTTACTTCGCGAAGAGCGACGCCGCCGGGCAGGCCCGGATCGAAGTGCCCGACGGCGAGCATCTCGTCCGCGTCTCGCATCCGCAGCAGGCCGACGGCGCAGTGTTCGAGCGCCGCATGCGCGCCGCACCGCTCGCGGTCCGGCTCGCGTTCACGCCGGATCCGTGACGATGCTCACGTTCGGCGCCATGGTCGGCGGCGTGCGCCACGTCGTCGCGCGGCACCTGCACCGGCGGATCGTCGCCGTCTTCCTCGGCCTGCTCCTGCTCGTGCAGGCGGCGAGCTTCTTCGCGATCCGCCACGGCATCGAGGCCAACGCGCGGCGCGACATCGACGCCGGCATGAAGACCGGCGAGGCGCTGCTGCGCCGGCTCCTCGCGCAGAACGCGCAGCAGCTGCGCGAGGCCGCGCGCCTGCTCGCCGCCGACTACGGTTTTCGCGCGGCGATCGCGGTCGGCGACGCGTCGACGCTGACCGACGCGCTGCAGAACCAGGCCGAGCGCATCGGCGCCGACGTCGCCGTCTTCACCGACCCGCGCGGTGCGCCGGTCGCCGCGACGATGGCCGACTCACGCAAGGTCTTGTCGATGCTCGCCGCCGACGCCAGGGGCGACCCGGCGATGCGCGGCGATACCGGCCTGCAGGCGCACGAGGGCCGCGCGTACCAGATGGTCACGGTGCCAGTGAAGGCGCCGACGCTGATCGGCCAGGTCTCGATGGGCTTTGCGCTCGCCGCGACGCTGCCCGCCGACCTGCGCACGCTCTCCTCGCTCGGCGTCTTCCTGCTCGCGCGCGCGCCGGGCGGGACCTGGCAGCCGCTCGCGATCGCCGGCGCCGGCGCGCCCGACACGACCTTGCGCGCGGTCATCGACCGCGATCCGGCAGTCGCCAGCGCCGAGATCGGCGGCGAGTCGACCGCGCTCCATCTCGTGTCGCTCGGCCGCAACGGCGAGCGCGAGATCGCAGCGCTGCTGACGCGCTCGATCGACGCCGCCGTCGCGCCGTACCGCGAGCTGCAGATCGTCCTCGTCGTGATCACGCTCGCCGGCGTGCTCGTCTTCGCCCTCGGCACCTTCTTCACCGCGCGCCGCATCACCCGGCCGATCAACGCGCTCGCCGAGAGCGCCGCGCGGCTCGCTTCGGGCGACTACGCGAGTCCGGTGCCGTCGGCCGGTGCAGACGAGGTCGGGCACCTCGCGCGCTCGTTCGAGTCGATGCGCGTCGGCATCCGCGAGCGCGACGCCGAGATCCGGCGCCTGGCCTACTGGGATTCGCTCACCGGCCTGCCCAACCGCGAGCAGTTCCGCCAGCTCGTCAAGGACCGGCTCGTGATCGCCCAGCGCAGCGGCGATCCGTGCTCGGTGATGATGCTCGACATCGACCGCTTCAAGCAGGTCAACGACGTCCTCGGCCACGGCTTCGGCGATCGCCTGCTCGGCGCGATCGCGATCCGGCTGCAAGGCGGTGTGCTGCGCGAGGGCGACACGCTCGCGCGCCTCGGCGGCGACAAGTTCGTCGTCTGCATGCCGCGCGCCGGCGTCGATGCGGCGATGTCGGTGGCCGAGCGGCTCTGCGCCGCGCTGCAGTTGCCGATCACGCTCGACGAGCACACCGTCGACGTCAGCGCCGGCGTCGGCATCGCCAGCTTCCCGGAACACGCGGCCACTGCCGATCTGCTGCTCGGCCGCGCCGAGCTCGCGATGTACTCGGCCAAGGCCAAGCAATCGGGCATCACCGTCTACCACCCGGCGCTCGATTCGTCGAGCGAGTCGTCGCTCTCGCTGCTGAGCGAGCTGCGCACGGCGATCGACGAGGGCCAGCTGCGCCTCTTCCTGCAGCCGAAGTTCTCGCTCGCTTCCGGCGAGGCGTCGGGCGCCGAGGCGCTCGTGCGCTGGCAGCATCCGCGCCGCGGCCTGCTCGGGCCGGGCGAGTTCATTCCCTTCGCCGAGCAGACCGGCTTCATCCGCGAGATCACCGGCTGGATGGTCGAGAAGAGCGCAGCGCAGTACGCGCTCCTGCGCGACCGCGGCCTCGACCTGAAGATCGCCGTCAACCTCTCGACCCGCGACCTGATGGACCTGCGCCTGGCCGACAAGCTCGAGCGCACGCTCGCGCGTGCCGGCCTCGAGCCCTCCGCGCTCGGCCTCGAGATCACCGAGAGCGCGATGATGGACGACCCGGAACGAGCGCTGGCGACGCTGCAGCGGCTCGACGCGATGGGCCACACGCTCTCGGTCGACGACTTCGGCACCGGCTACTCGTCGCTCGCCTATCTCACGACGCTGCCGATCAGCGAGCTGAAGATCGACCGCAGCTTCGTGCGCGACCTCGGCATGACGCCGCAGAGCTCGGCGGTGGTCACCGCGATCATCGCCCTGGCCCGGTCGCTCGGCCTGCGCGTGATCGCCGAAGGCGTAGAAAACTTGCGCCAGATGGAGGTGCTGCACCGCCTGGGCTGCGGCATCATGCAAGGATTCCTGTTCAGCAAGGCGCAGCCGCCGGAAGACATCGAGCTCTGGTTGCAGCAGACCGTGCTGCCGAAGAAGGCGCCGTGGATCGGGCAGGCGTCGGGCAGCGACGTGGCCGAGCCGTCGCGGGCGCGCGAGTCGCGCCCCAAACCGCCCATCGGCAAGTTGCCACTGGCCTGATCAACACGCGATGTCGACGATGACGCAACCCATGTCCGTTGCCAAGCCGGCCGAGCAGCCGCGCGCACCACAGATCGCCAAGGGCGCGCTGCGCCGCCTGGCGACGGAACGGCTCGAGCCGACGCCGGAGAACTACGAGCGCGCCTACCGGCTCGAAGCCGGCGAGCAGCCCGAGCCGAGCGACGCGCTGGCGGCGCTGATCGAGCGGATCGTCCGCGGCCTCGAGCGCGGCGGCCGCAACTGGACGTCGGCACGCCGCAAGGAAGGCATCCAGCGCGTCCTCGCCGGCGGTCGCAGCGATCCGCGCCGGCTGCAGCATCGCCTGACCCAGCTCGTCAACAGCTGGGAGAGCGACGCCGTCGCTTCCACCGTCGCGTCGCTCGACGACGAGTTTGGTGGCGCGTTGCTCGACGCGACGACCGAGGAGAACGGCGACGTCGAGACGCCGATGCGACAAGTTGCAGAAGTGCCCGTCGCCGCTGCCGTCGCCGCCGTCGTCGATGGTCAGGCAGCGGCATCGGCAGCTCTCTGGCAACGCGTCGCCCGTACTCTGGTCGAAGCGCTCCAGCATGCGCTGCCGGACCGCGAAGGCGCCAATCGCGAGCTCGTCGCCGAGCTGCACGACATGGTCACGATCGGCCATGACGCGCCTGCTCCCGAATCGCTCGCCGACGACGCCGAGGCTCTGGCGCGCCGTGCGGAGCGCGTGCTGCAGCACCGCCATCACCTGTTCGAGCAGCTCGGCAAGCTCTGCCTCGAGCTCACCTCGAGCTTGACCGATCTGGCCGAGGACGGCAGCTGGGTCAAGGGCCAGTGCGAGGCGATGCGCGTCAAGATCGAAGAAGGCCTGACCGCGCGCGGCGTGCGCGCCGTGAGCGACATGCTGCACCACGCGAGGAAGCAGCAGGCCGAGGTGCGCAGCGAGCGCGAGAAGGCGCGCGACGCGCTCAAGGGCCTGATCACGCAGATGCTCTCGGAGCTGAGCGAACTCGGCTCGAAGACCGGCAATTTCCACGAGAGCGTCGGCCGCTACGCCGCGACGATCGAGGGCGCCGACACGCTCGAAGGCCTGACCGGCGTCGTCCGCGAGATGGTCGCCGAGAGCCGCGCCGTGCAGAGCCTGGTCGCGCAGACCCAGGAACGTTTGCAGGAAGAGCACGGCAAGGCGACGGGCCTGACCGAGCGCATCACCCAGCTCGAAGACGAGATGAAGCGTCTCTCCGACGAAGTCTCGACCGACCAGCTGACGCAGGTCGCGAACCGGCGCGGCCTGATGCAGGCCTTCGAGATCGAGCGCGCCCGACTCCAGCGCAACGGCGGCGAGCTCTCGATCGGCCTGCTCGACATCGACAACTTCAAGCGTCTCAACGACGAGCTCGGCCACAGCGCCGGCGACGAGGCGTTGAAGACGCTGGCCGCGGTCGTCACCAAGACATTGCGCCCCGGCGACCACGTCGCGCGCTACGGCGGCGAGGAATTCGTCGTCCTGTTGCCGGAGACGCCTGCGGCAGAAGGCGAGCAAGTGCTGACGCGGCTGCAGCGCTCGCTGACCGGCGGCCTCTTCATGCACAAGGACAAGCAGATCTTCGTCACGTTCTCGGCCGGCGTCACCCGCTACCGGCTCGCCGAGCGGATCGAGGACTCGCTCGAGCGAGCAGACCAAGCGCTCTACGAAGCCAAGCGGACCGGCAAGAACCGGACGTGCATCGGCTGATCGCCGGGGCGGCCGCAGCCGCTCTCTCGCTGTCGCCTCAAGTCGCCGACGGATCTGCCGGCTCGCCGAGGACTCCAAGCCCACGCTGGACGTCGCGCTCGAAGGCCGAGACCGTCGCTTCCGGCGCGGTCGAGGCCATCAGCGCGGCACGAAACGCCGCCGACTCGCTGGCATAGAACGCCTGCACGACGACGCGCGCGTCTTCGCTCAGCACTTCGGTGAGCGAGTTGACGAAGCACTCCATCGCCAGCATCGAACCCTGCAGCTCGTGGATCTGCTGCACCAGGCGGTCGACATCGTTCATCGGAGACTCCCCTCGTTTCGACGCGGCTGACAGCAATCGGCATGCCGCCGCGACCGAGTATCGCGCGGGAGGACGAAGCGTCAGCGCTTGAACAGCTCGTCGAACAGGTCGCCCGGGATCGATTCCTCGTCGTTGTTGACCTCGAGGCCGTTGAGCAGATCGTAGGACGACGAACGCCAGTCGACGACGGGCGCCGGATCGAGGACGCGGGCCTGGACCGTTTCCAGGGCTGCCGGTGACGTCAGGTCGATGTCGACGAACTCGCCCATCGGCGCGTCCGCCGTCGCACGCCAGACGCGTCGGGGAGGGAAGGGGGGCTTTCGGTCCATCGCAAGGCGATCCTGCGCTCACCGCAGTGACCCCACCCCGGGGGCGGGAATTGACCGCATCATCCGTGCCCATGTCATCGCTTCCCACGGTGCCGCAAGGCCCGGTCTTCGACGTCGCGATCGTCGTTGCAGCGGTTCAGCCGCGACCTCGACGTAGCGCTGCTCGAGAAGGACACGGCAGGGCGCATCCACAACCTCGGGCCGGTGCCCGAGGCCGGTGGTGCGGAGCATCTGGCGGCGTTCCTCCAGGCCGAGCGGGCGAGGTGGGAAGTGCTGACGAAGGAGATCGGGGTGCTGCCGAAGTGAGCGGGCTCGGACTGATTCAATCGCCGCTTGCGGCAAGTGCGTCGTCAGAGCAGCGTCGCAGTGAGACGCGCGATCTGCTCGTCTTCCTTCGACGCGAGGACATGGACCGCACAGCTCGACGACGGATCGCTGACGAGGCCGCCGTTCACGGCCTCATTCCTGGCTCCATCGAGATGGATCCCGGCCCATGCCAGCCCGGCGCAGATCGCGCCGCGGACGCCGGAATCGTTTTCGCCGATCCCGCCCGTGAAGACGATCGCGTCGACGCCGCCGAGGGCCGCCGCCATGGCGGCCAGCGCCTTGCGGGCCGAGTAGCAGAACATCTCGATCGCCAACCGCGCG
>JAYTHL010000061.1:0-1947 GCA_043732605.1 Rhizobacter sp.
CGCGATCGTCGAGCGTCCAGCGGCGCGAGCGCGGGTTCTCGTCGGCCGGCCAATACCAGGTCATGCCGTCGAGCTTCACGCTCGCCAGCGTCTCGCGCATCGCGCCGAGCGCGAGACGGGTCTCGGCCTGCAGGTGCGGCGCGCCGTAGCGCAGCAGCCGCACGAGATAGACCAGGCTCGATGCCGGCAGCGGCGCGTACTTGCGCACGACCAGGTCGAGCAGCGCGGCTGCGCGCGCGACGCGCGCCTCGCGGCTCGCATCGACCGGCACGTGCTCCGCCGCTTCGTAGACCCGCGTGCCGTTGTCGCGCCGCTGCACGCGCAGCAGGCCGCGGTAGTGCATGGCGTCGAGCAGGTGCGTCGTCGCCAGGCCGGAGCCGCCCCAGGCGTTGATGCGGCGGCCGTGCGCGAAGTGGGCCTCGACCAGGCGCGGGGCGGTCGGCCCCTGCTCGCGGATGAAGGCGAGCACGTCGGCGGCCTTCCTCTTCGTCGCCGCCGTCCACGCCTGCTTCGCCATGCGCGGATGCATCAGCGCCAGATGGCGGCGCGGCAGGAAGCCGTAGTTGACGAACGCATCCTCGTCGATCTGCAGATGCGTGTAGCGACGCTCGAGGTCGCCGGCGCGATAGCCCGTGACGCGATGGCGCAGGATCAGGTCCTGCGCCCGCGCCGGCGCGCGGATCGGATCGGCCTGGACGAAGCCGAGCTTGTCGATGGCGCGCGCCAGCGTCGTCGGCTTGAAGAGCGTGCGCGCGACGGCGTGGCGGCGCAGGTCGTCGAGCGTCGGCGCGGTCGGCATCCGGCGATGATGCCGCGCCGTTCGCTAGAGTGGCGACCCGCAAGGAGTTCCGATGCCAGACACCGCCGCCACACCGACCGACGCTCTCGCCGACCGCCTCGCTCGCTGCTACACGGGCGTCGTCTTCGACACGCTGCGTGCGCGCGGCCTCGTCGACTGCATCCTGCCGCCGACGATCGTGCCGCTCGACCGCGACATGGTCTGCGCCGGCCCAGTGTTCACCGTGCGCGGCCGTCCCGACAAGAACGTCTCGGCGCACGAGAGCCTGCTGCGCTGGACCGAGCTGCTCTCGCGCGCGCCGCGCGGCCACGTCGTCATGACCCAGGGCCACGACAGCGAGCGCGCGCTGATGGGCGAGCTCTCGGCCGAGACGCTGCAGTTCCGCGGCGTGCGCGGCTACATCGTCGACGGCGGCTGCCGCGACACCGCGTTCATCCGCCGCCTCGGCTTCGCGGTGTTCTGCGACAAGGCGACGCCGCGCGACATCGTCGGCGCGTGGGTTCCGGTGGCCTACGACGAGCCGATCAGCTTCGGCCAGGTCGTCGTGCGGCCCGGCGACTACGTGCTCGCCGACTGCGACGGCATCGTCGTCATTCCGCAGGCGATCGCGGCCGAAGTCGTCGATGCGGCAACGGCATCGATGCAGATCGAGGACAAGGTGCGGGCCGCCATCCTCTCAGGCGCCGACCCGCGTCAGGCCTACCTCGACCACGGCAAGTTCTAGCCGGGTCAGAGGCCCGCTGCGGCCTTGAGCGCTGCGGCCTTGTCCGTGCGTTCCCAAGTGAACTCCGGCTCGTCCCGACCGAAGTGGCCGTACGCGGCGGTCTTCTCGTAGATCGGGCGCAGCAGATCGAGCATCTGGATGATGCCCTTCGGACGCAGGTCGAAGAACTCGTTGATCAGCGCGGCGATCTTCTCGTCGGAGATCTTGCCCGTGCCTTCGGTGTAGACCGTGACGTTCATCGGCTTGGCGACGCCGATCGCGTACGCGACCTGGATCTGGCACTGCCGCGCGATGCCGGCGGCGACGATGTTCTTCGCGACGTAGCGCGCCGCGTAAGCCGCCGAGCGGTCGACCTTCGACGGGTCCTTCCCGGAGAACGCGCCGCCGCCGTGCGGGCAGGCGCCGCCGTAGGTGTCGACGATGA
>JAYTHL010000062.1:0-6740 GCA_043732605.1 Rhizobacter sp.
GAAGTCGTGCTCGACCTCGGGCGCGCTCGACAGCAGCAGCAGGTTCCAGTCGATCGTCCAGCCCGTGCCCGGCTCGTGGTGGGTGAAGCCGATGTAGCCGTGCGGCGCCGACGGATCGTCGGCCGGATGCTCGCGCTCGCGCGCGACACCCTCGGAGGTCACGCACTCGCCGTAGCTGCCGTCGCTGAAGACGAAAGCGGCTGAATTCGTCGGCAGCGTGGCCGCAAGCATGAAAGCGAAGAGGGCCCAACCGCCCGTGCTTGTGGAATCGGCGCGCATGGATTCTCCCGTCCGCTCGAGAATAAGCCGTGGCTTCGTGCTCGTCCTAGTCGACGTCGAGAGCGCGCGCGAGCTGCTCGCACTCGCGAAGCGCAGCGGTGAAGTCGAGCCCGGCGATGGCGGCGCCGAGCGGCTCGAGCTCTTCCTGCCAGGCAGCCTCGTGCCCCTCGAGCAGGTCGGCGAACTGGTCGGTCGCGGCCATGTCCGACTCGCGTAGCAGCGCGATCAGCGGCATCAGCCGGGCATGCAATCCGACGGCGTCGCGCTGCGCGGTGGTGGCGACCGCGGGAGCGCGGAGCAGCGTCCACTGGTCGACGATGGCGGCGATGTCGAGACTGGTGCGCAGGATGGCCTCGCGCATCCGGCTCGCCACGGCACCGATGGTGGCCGTCGCCTCCGACGCGCCGAGAGACTTCTCCGCCATCGCCGCGACCTCCGCCAGTCGCGTCGCGCCGAGCGTCGCGCCGAGCCCCTTGAGCGTGTGCGCCATGCGCGCGGCGTCCTGGTGCTGCCCGTTCCGAACGAGCGCTTCGAGCTCGTCCGCCGAGCGTGGAAGGTCGGCGGCGAACGACGCGGCGGTGCGCATCCAGACGTCGACGCGTCCGCCCAACCGGCCCACCGCGACGGCGAGATCGACACCGCACCGCGCCGCGTTCGCCAGCACGGCTTCGGGCAGGTCGGCCGACGCGGCCCGTGGCAGCGACATGCCTGCGCCCGCTGCGGTGCCGGCAGATGCATGGCGGAGCAACACCTGCACCAGCTCGTCCAGGTCGAACGGCTTGCCGACGTGGTCGTCCATGCCTGCGGCGAGGCTGGCCTCGCGGTCGCTCGCCATCGCGTTGGCGGTCATCGCGATGATCGGCAGCTCGGTCAGCCCCAGCCGCTGCCGGATGTGCGCCGTCGCCACGTAGCCGTCCATCACCGGCATCTGGATATCCATCAGGACGACGTCGAATGGCGGATCGGCCGTGGCCACGGCCGCGACCGCCTGTGCTCCGTCCGACGCCAGGGTCACGGTCGCACCTTCGGCCTCCAGAAGCTCCTGGGCCACTTGCTGGTTGTAGGCGTTGTCTTCGACGACCAGCAGACGCAGGCCGGCGAGACGCGTCTTGGGGAGGGCCACAGCCAGGGTCGCATTGCCGGCGCCGCCTTCCGGAGCGCGCGCGTTGACGATCGCGTCGAGCAGCATCGATGCCGTCACCGGCTTGACCACGAAGCCGTCGAGCAAAGCCTGTTCGACCGCGGGACGCGCGGCCAGCGACTCCCGGTCGTGAGCGGTGACCATCAGAAGGAGAAGCGCAGGACAGCCCGCCTGCTCACGGATGCGTTTGCTGGTCTCCCAGCCGTCCATCCCGGGCATTTCCCAGTCGACGAACACTGCGTCGAAGGGATTGCCGTCGAGCTCCCGCCTGGAGATCAGCTCGAGCGCTTCGGCTCCGCCGGCGGCGAGCTCGACCGCCCAGCCGAGCGATCGCACCATGGTCGCCAGCACGCCGCGCGCCGTCGGGTTGTCGTCGACGACGAGCGCGCGCTGCCCCGCGCCCGACGCCTGCGCGTCGATCGAGGCATCGACCTCGACCGAAAGCTCGAGCCTGAAGCTGAACGTGCTGCCGCGGCCGACCTCGCTGTCGAGGTGGATCTCGCCGCCCATCAGGCCGACGAGCCGTTGCGAGATCGACAGGCCCAGACCCGTCCCGCCGAAGCGGCGCGTCGTCGATGACTCTGCCTGGGAAAAGCCGCTGAAGACGTACTGTTGCTGATCGGGGGCGATGCCGATGCCGGTGTCGCTGATCGAGAACTCGAGCGAGCTCGTCGTGGCCGACTGCTCGACGACCCGCACGCGGACCACGACCTCGCCCAGGCTCGTGAACTTGAGCGCGTTGCCCGCCAGGTTCAACAAGACCTGCTGCAGCCGGAGATCGTCGCCGATCAGGGTCCGAGGCACGGCCGGGTCGACGTCGAACAGCATCTCGACCCGCTTGCTGCCGAGGTTGGCCGACAGGATCACCGAGAGATCGCGCAGCAAGGTGTCGAGGCTGAACGGGCGCAGGTCCAGGGTCAGCTTGCCCGCTTCCACCTTCGAGAAGTCGAGGATGTCGTTGAGCAGGCCGAGCAAGGCGCGCGCCGCGCGTTCGGTCTTGTCGGCGTAGTCGAGCTGGCGCGTGGTCAGCTCGGTCCGGTGCAGCAGCTTGAGCATGCCGAGGATCGCATTCATCGGCGTGCGGATCTCATGGCTCATGTTGGCCAGGAACTGGCTCTTCGCAGCGTTGGCCTTCTCGGCGACGTCGCGGGCGACGATCACCTGGGCCTCCACGTGCTTCCTCTCGGAGATGTCGGTGTAGGTGGTGACGAAGCCGCCACCCGGCATCGGCGCGCCACGGATGTCGAGCGAGATGCCGTTCCCACGCACGCGCTCCGCGCTGTGCGGTACCGGGTGACGCGCCCGCTCCACGATCTGCGCCACGATCGCGTCCGTGTCACCGGAGCCGTACTCGCCGCGTTGAGCGTTGTATCGGATGATGCGTTCGAAGTCGGAGCCGCTGCCCTCGAGCAGCTCCGCCGGCAGGTCCAGCAGGCTTCGGAACTGCGAGTTGTGCGCCCGAAGATGGAGCTCGCCGTCGAAGACGCTGAGACCGCAGGGCAGGTTCTCGAGGATCGCGTGCAGCATCGTGACGCTGCGACGCAGCGCCTCGTCGGCACGCCTGGCCTCGGTGATGTCCACGTGCGTGCCCGCCACCCACTCCGGGCGGCCGTCGGCGGCGCGCGTCGCGATGCGCCCCTTGGCCGCGACCCAGACCCAGGCGCCCGACTTGTGGGCCATGCGGAGCTCGCAGTCGCGGTTGTCCGACTCGCCGGCAAGATGCCGGCGCATGGCCTCTTGCGTCTGCGCCCAGTCGTCGGGGTGCACGAGAGCCCGCCAGGTGTCGGCGGTGAGCGGCCACAGCTCGTCGCGCGTTCGGCCCAGCATGCGCGCCCAGCGCTCGTTGACGATCAGCGCACCTGTCTGCGCGTTCCATTCCCAGGTGCCGGCGTCGGTCCCGCGGATGATGTCGTCGAGGCGCTGGCGCTCGCGCGCCAGATCGCGGCTCGCCAGCTTGGCTGCGGTGATGTCGGTGCGGATCGAGATGTAGCGATCGATCGCGCCGTCCGCGCCGACGAACGGCGCGATGATGCTGTCGACCCAGTACAGCGCTCCATCCTTGGCGCGGTTGCAGACCTCGCCCCGCCATGGATCGCCTCCGGCGATCGTCCGCCACACGCCGACCCAGAAGTCGGACGGATGGGTCCCGGAGCTCACCATGCGGTGGTTTGCGCCGAGCAGCTCGTCGCGGCCGTAGCCGCTGATCCGGCAGAAGGCGTCGTTCACGTCGATGATCCGGCCTGATCGGTCGGCCACGGAGACGATGGCATGCTGATGGATGGTGCGCAGCAGGGCATCGTTCTCGCGCAACGCTGCCTCGAGCTCGGCGCGAGCCCGACGCTTCTCGGTCACGTCGCTGCCGATCTCCATGAAGCCGATGAGCTTGCCGGTGTCGCCGTGCAGCGGCTGCAGCTCCATGTCGATCCAGTACTCCCGGCCGTCCCTGGCCCGGTTGAGGAATTCGGTTCGGCACGCCTTCCCTTCGGCCACGGCCAGCGCGACTTGCCGGGCTGCCCCGGGATCGGCGTTGTCGGCAGCGAGCAACTCCGTCGGCGTCTTGCCGAGCGCGCTCGCGCTGTCGTAGCCGCTGATCCGCGTGAATCCTTCGTTGACCCATGTGATGCGGTGCAGCCGGTCCGTGATCAGGACGGCATTGGAGGTGTGCTTGGCGACCTGGGCCAGGCGATCCAGCTCGACGGTCATGCGCTGCGCCAGGGTCTGGGCGCGCACGCGGCCCGAGGCCAGCGACCACACCACCAGCGCGAGCAGCAGGCTGAGCGCCGCACCGCCGATACCGACGATGCCGAGCGGACTGCGGTCGATCGCATCCTCGAATTCCGTCGACGAGCTGGCCCGCAGCGTCAGCTCGCGGCCGCCCGTGCTCAACGTGCGCCGAGCCTCGAAGATCGGCGGTCGAGCAGACATCGGCCCGACCCCGCCCGGGCCGTGCACGAGCTCGTAGTGCAGATTGCTGTCCGCCGCGGCCAGGACGCCGCGCAGCAGGTCCTCGGCGAAGATCGGGGCGTAGACCAGGCCCACGAGAGCGGCATGCCGCTGCTTCGAGGTGGCCGGGTCGCTCCCCTGTCGGTAGATCGGAACCAGAACCAGGAAGCCCGGCGCCCGCCGCTCGCCGAAGCCGAGGACGAGGTCCTTCGACAAGGTGGCGGCGCCACTGTCCACGGCCCGCTCGATCGCCTCCCGGCGCACGGAGTCGGAACCGAGATCGAAGCCGCGAGCCTGGAAATTCGGGCGCAGGGGCTCGATGTACTTGATGACGTACAAGTCGGGTGCGACACCCTTGCTGCGCACGGTGAAATCCGGAGCGCCGTCGAGGCGCTCCCGGGCGATGAAGGCGTCGAGGTCGTCGCGCATCACGCGCTCGATGAACCCGAAGCCCTGAATGCCCGGAAACTCCGAGCCGAGATCGCGCGACTCGACGTAGGCGCGGAACTCCGCGCGTTCCACGGAAGGGGTCGCCGCGTAGACGCCGCGGGCCCCGTTCAGGCCGAAGACCGGTCGCTCGAATCGACGCAGGATCTCCGCCCGCAGTCGTTCGACCTGCTGGTCGAACTGCTGGTGCGCATCGGCGTCGATGCGCACCTTCAGGTAGGTCACGGCCGCGATCGTCACGGCCAGACCGCAGACGTAGGCGGCAGTCGTCATGGCGAGCGCGCGGCGGCGACGCTGCTTCGGGTCGGCGCTCGCGACGGCGCCATCCGCTCGTGCGAGGTGAGGTCTCGCGGCGCGCCGCAGGATGTCCATGGCACGCCAGTAGAGCGGCGGGGCGGCGACCAGCGCCAGAGCCGAGGCATCGGCGAGACCGGCGAGCCAGCCGTGCAACTGCGGGACCAGCCACTGCTGCAGCGACACCACGCACGTCGCCGCCACCGCGACGATGGCGAGCGTCTCGGCCAGCAGGCGAGTGGGGAGGTTGCGGGGCTTGGTCATCGTGCCCACGCGACTCGAGGCCGCGCAAAGTGGGGCGCTTGTCGAGCCGCCGCGAGAATCACGACGGCTCCCAAACCGCTGTCCGATTTTCGGCACGCGTCGTGGCCAGACGTGCCTGGATCTGGAGCCTGAAAGCCCGTCTTTCTCCGCGATCGCCGGCGCGAGGCGGGAGCCTGATGGGCGTCTCGCCAGGACGAGCCGTCACTGCACGGCCGACGATCGCAGGAACAATGACATGGCCGAATTCGACAAAGCGAAGGTTCTGCTGATCGAGGACGACGATCTCAGCCGGAAGTTGCTGCGCGAGATCCTGAAGGAGGCCGGCTTCCTGGAGTTTCGCGAGGCCTCCAGCGGCGAAGCCGGGCTCACGATCGCCAAGTACTTCCAGCCCGACGTGATCTGCCTGGACAACCAGATGCCCGGCAAGTCGGGGCTCGAGATGCTCGGCGAATTCAAGACTGCCTGTCCGAAGTCTTCGGTGCTCATGGTCACCTCGAGCAACGACAAGGAAACCGTCCTCGCCTGCATCGCAGCAGGGGCCAGGGGCTACATCCTCAAGCCCTTCAGCGCGCTCAAGCTGGTCAAGCTCGTCGAGGGCGTGCTGGCAAAACAGAAGGTGGCGATCTAGTCGCCGGTGCCGCGGCGACGGCCGGCCTTCAGTCGGCACCGAGCTCGGCGCCGCAGACGCGGTGCCGACCTTGCGTCTTCGCCTGGTAGAGCTCGATGTCGGCCTGGCGCAGCAGCGCTGCCGCCGACGCGACCGCGCCGGCCGGCTTGCCGCAGACCCCGAGGCTGACCGTGATCACCGGCACGACCGTGGAGTCGGCATGCTCGATCTGCAGCCCGTGGACATGCGCGCGCACTTCTTCGGCGACCTTCAGCGCTCCCGCGAGCGGCGTGTCGGGCAGGAGGCAGACGAACTCCTCGCCACCGTAGCGGGCGACGAGATCGCTCGGCCGCTTGAGGCTGGCCTTCATCGCCGCGGCCACCCGGCGCAGGCACTGGTCGCCGGCCTGGTGGCCGTATCGATCGTTGAAGCGCTTGAAGAAGTCGACGTCCATGAGAACGACGCTGAGCGGCGTGCCGAGCCGATTGGCCCTTGACCACTCGGTGTCGAGTCGTTCATCGAAGTAGCGACGGTTGTGCACGCCGGTCAGGCCGTCGACGTAGACCCACTTGCGCAGCAGATCGGACTGCGTCTTCAGCGTCAGGTGGGTCCTGACCCGGGCGCGCACGATCGCCGGATTGATGGGCTTCGAGATGAAGTCGACTGCGCCTGCATCGAGCCCGCGGGTCTCGGCCGCCTCGTCGCGGTGGGCGGTGACGAAGATGACCGGGATGTCGCGCGTGCCCGCCTCGGCCTTGAGCCGCC
>JAYTHL010000063.1:0-1946 GCA_043732605.1 Rhizobacter sp.
GAGACCAGGTGGGCCTCGAGGGCGATGAGCGCCGTCGCCGCGACCAGCACCGCGAGAGCTGCCGTTGCCGACCACCCGGATTCGTCGCTGCCTTTCTTGCCGCCACCGGCGCTGCCATCGGCTCGAGCCTCTTGCGAGGCGAACACGTTGCGATGGGTGACGAGCGTATAGACGAGGTTGGCCGCGTAGAGGACGATCGGGACGACCGACACGCCGAGGCTGAGGTGCTCGTCGCTGACCGCTGGGTCGGTGCCCGGCGCGAGATGCCGGCCGGTGAAGTCGAACACCGCGGGCAGGAGCAGAGCAATGACGACCAGGATCAGCAGGCTGGAAAGCTGCCCGGCCTTGTCGCGGTTGAATTTCTGCTGCTTGCGGCCGATGCTGCCGACCACGATTGCAAAGCCCAGGCCGAGCAGGCTGGTGTCGAGGATCGAGCCCGTGATCTGCGCACGCACCACGTCAAGCTTTCCGGCCGTGAGAACGAAGAAAGCGAGGATCACCTCGGCAAGGCTGCCGAAGCTCACGTTGAGCAGGCCGCCGAGGGCAGCGTTTGTCTTTTCCGCGAGGTGCTCCGTTGCGCGGCGCACCCAATCGACGAGGACGCCGATCGCCAACGCGAAGGCGAGAAAAATCCACAGTCCGCCGATGCCTGCGATGTACTTCAGCGCGGGCGCGAGCGGAACGAGAAGGAGCAGGCCTAGCGGAACGGCGAGCGTGCGCATCTTCAAGCGCCGGCCGCCCCCGAACGATGCCGCACAGGCGAGGATCGCGAGGCCCGAAGACGAGAGGTTGGCTTCGAGGACTGTCCCAAGGGGTCCTTCCGTCGAGTCGATGACCGGGGGAGGACTATGCAGCAAGCGCTGTGCCGTGAGAAAGCGAGAAAGCCTGCCAAGTCAGATCGCGAACAGCCACAGAATCTCCCATCGGTCTTGGAGACGGCCATGCGCCTGAGAACCATCGCGGCGATCCTCGTGTGCCTGCTGGTCGCCCTGTTCGTCGCGATCAACTGGTCGGCCTTCATCACGCCGACGACGCTCAGCGTCCTATTCGCCAGTGTCGAGGCGCCGCTGGGAATCGTGATGCTCGGCGTACTCGTGCTGTTCGCGCTTGCCGTCGCGGCCTACATGGCGGTATGGCAGAGCAGGACCCTGCTCGACCTGCGCCGGCACACCAAGGCCTTGCACGAGCAACGGGCCCTGGCCGACCAGGCCGAGGCCTCGCGCTTCACCGAGCTGCGCGACATGATTCACGCCGAGATCGAGCGTCTCGTCGCCCAGATGGTGACTAACCAGTCGGCCATCGAGAAAGAAGTCCGGGAGCAGTCGAATTCGATAGCGGCTGCAATAGCCGAGATCGACGACCGCCTGCGACGCTCCGGCGCCTCGAACTGACGCTTCTCGTCGCGTCGTGCCGATCCGCCTATCGCGACGGCAGATCGGGAGCGCGCGCCAGCGAAGCCCGGATCACCCGGCCCAGAGTCAACCCCTGGCCGAGGATCGAGAAGACGACGACGCAATAGGTGAGGGCAAGGACGATGTCGCGCTGCGGGCCGGCCGGCAGCGACAGCGCGAGGGCCACGGAGATCCCGCCGCGCAGGCCGCCCAGGTCAGCACCCAGCCGGCACCCTGCGGCAGCTTGAACGAGCGCTTCATCAACGCGACCGGAATGCCGACGGTCAGCGCGCGCGCCGACAGGGTCAGGACGATGGCGGCCGCCGCGGCGACGAGCGTTCCCCCCGAGAAGCTCTCCAGCACAACCTCCATGCCGATCAGCACGAACAGCACGGCGTTCAGGATCCTGTCGATGAGCTCCCAGAAGAGGTCGATGTAGCGGCGCGTCAGGTCGGACATCGCGAGCGCCCGCCCGCCGTTGCCGATGATCACGCCGCACACCACCATGGCCAACGGCCCCGAGACGTGCAGCCGGCTCGCCAGTGCGTAGCCGCC
>JAYTHL010000064.1:0-1943 GCA_043732605.1 Rhizobacter sp.
CAGCGCGAAGCCCGGGCCGAGGACGAGCAGCCCGCCGAAGATCAGGCTCCAGACGGTCTTGTCGTAACGCAGGTTCGATCGCTTCAAAACGACTCCTCGTCCAGGGTCCGGCAGGTCGCGTCGCGGCTCGCGACGACGCCCAGCCAGGCGTCGATCTTCGGCAGCTCGTAGTGGAAGAAGTAGCGGCAGGCCGCGAGCCGGCCACGCATCTCCGCGTTGTCGTCGGCGCGCGCGGCGCAGGCGGCGACGTCGAGCCAGATCCAGGCGACGACGACGTGGCCGAAGGCCTGCAGGTAGGGCGTCGCGTTGGCCAGCGCCTCTTCCGGCACGCCGGTCGACCACGCGGAGCGCGTCGCCGCGGCGAGACGCTCCGTCGCGCTTGCCAGCTCGCGCGCGTGTTCGGCGACGGCGCCGATCGACGACGCGCGATCGACCGTCGTGGCGATCGTCTCGCGCAGCAGCGCCAGCCCTGCGCCGCCGTCCATCACGACCTTGCGCCCGAGCAGGTCGAGCGCCTGGATGCCGTGCGTGCCCTCGTGGATCATGTTCAGGCGGTTGTCGCGCCAGTACTGCTCGACCGGAAAGTCGCGCGTGTAGCCGTAGCCGCCGAGCACCTGGATCGCCAGGCTGTTGGCTTCGAGGCACCACTCGCTCGGCCAGCTCTTGGCGATCGGCGTCAGGACTTCGAGCAACAACGCCGCGCGTGACCGGCCGGCCGCCGGGCCGTTCCCGAGGCCGGCCGCGCCCCCTCGGGGGGCAGCGACCTCAGGGAGCGTGGGGGCCTCATCACTGCCAGTGTGCAGCTCGTCGACCAATCGAGCGCAGTACAGCTCGAGCGCGAGCGCGCCCTCGCAATAGCTCTTCTGCGCCAGCAGCATCCGCTTGACATCGGCGTGCTCGATGATCCGCACCGGCGGCTGTAACGGATCCTTGCCGCCGATGCCGATCGGCCGGCCCTGCGGCCGCGTCTTCGCGTACTCGAGCGAGGCCTCGTAGCCGGCGTAGCCGAGCATGGTCGCGCCGAGGCCGACGGCGATGCGCGCCTCGTTCATCATGTGGAACATGCAGCGCAGGCCTTCGCCCGGCCGGCCGACGAGATAGCCGATCGCGCCGGCGCCCTTGCCGTCGAGACCGCCATTGCCAACCTTCGGCCGCACGCCGTGCTTGCCTTCGCCGAAGTTGAGCAGCGTGTTCGGGATGCCGCGGTAGCCGAGCTTGTGATTGAGGCCGGCGAGCGAGACGTCGTTGCGCTCGCCGGTGAGCGCACCATCGACGCCGACCAGCTTCTTCGGCACGACGAAGAGCGAGATGCCGCGCGTGCCCGGCACGAGCTTGCCGTCGGCGGCAGGAATCTTGGCGAGCACGAGGTGGACGATGTTCTCGGTGAGCTCGTGCTCGCCGTTCGAGATCCACATCTTGTTGCCGCGCAGGCGATAGCGCGGTCCGAGCGCGTCGCTCTCGAAGTCGGTGCCGTCGGGCGTGGCGCGGGTGAGGATGTCGGACAGGCTCGAGCCGGCCTGCGGTTCCGACAGGCACATCGTCCCGGAGAAGCGCCCGGCGAACTCGTTCTTCGCGAACACCTCCCGCTGCATCGGCGTGCCGTGCGCCATCAGCAGGTTGGCGTTGCCGCTCGTCAGCATCCCGCCGCCGCCGATGCCGATGCCGGCCTTCGAGAAGAAGCTGTTGGCGGCCATCTCGACGACGCACGGCAGCTGCATGCCGCCGACCTCGTAGTCCTGCGCCGCGGCGAGCATGCCCGACTCGGCATAGGCGCGCGCCGCGTCGTGGCTCGCCTGCGGCAGGTGCACCTTCTCGCCGTCGAACCAGGGCTCCTCGGTGTCGACGAGGCGGTTGAACGGCGCGTACTTCTCGCGAGCGATCTTCTCGCAGGTGTCGAGCACGGAATCGAAGGTTTCGCGCGAGTGCTCGGCGAAGCGCGGCCG
>JAYTHL010000065.1:0-6731 GCA_043732605.1 Rhizobacter sp.
GCACGCGCCCTGGGTCGCCGCCAATCTGCAGCTCGACGCCGCACTCGACGACCGCGCCGGCGCGCCGCCGTCGTGGGACAACGTCGTCTACGGCGGCGCCGGCCTCGGCTACGTCGATGCGATGCACCAGAGCACGCGCCCGTTCGCCGGCCCGACCGTGCTGACCGCCTACGCGGCCCTCGGAGGCGACAGCGCCGCGGCCCTCGTCGCCAACCGCAAGAGCTTGCTCGGCGACGACTGGCGACCGTGGGCCGAGCGCTTCGTTGCCGATCTCGCGCTTGTCCATCCCGATCTGCCGGCGAAGGTGCGACGGGTCGATCTCATGCGCTACGGCCACGCGATGAGCGTCCCCGCGCCAGGCGTGCGCAGCAGCGCCGCGCTGGTGGAGCTGGCCGAGCCGCAGCGGCGCGTTCACTTCGCGCATGCCGATCTCTCGGCCTATTCCGTGTTCGAGGAGGCGCTATTCCACGGCACCCGCGCCGGGCGCGCCATCGGAGCGATGACTCGCTTTTGAATGCGGCGCACGGGCGCCCCGATTGCTCACCGATCCCATGGACGAAGATCAGTCACCTTGCGGCGGCGTGTCGCGCCGCCGCTTCCTGCAGACAGCGACGACGGCCGCCGCGCTGCCCGCCGTCGCGGTGCAGGCGCAGACCGCGGCGCGCGCCGACGCCGCGTCGATCGACACCGCGCCCGCACCGAGCGCGACGCAGCGCACCGTGCGCCTGAGCGTCAACGGCGTGCCGCGCGAGTTGCGCATCGAAGCCCGCGTGACGTTGCTCGATGCCCTGCGTGAGGCGATGGCGCTGACCGGCACGAAGAAGGGCTGC
The DNA here is from genome assembly GCA_043732605.1 of Rhizobacter sp. Classification (GTDB taxonomy): domain Bacteria; phylum Pseudomonadota; class Gammaproteobacteria; order Burkholderiales; family Burkholderiaceae_C; genus Schlegelella_A. Next base: position 831 of record JAYTHL010000065.1, read on the forward strand.
GACCGCGGCCAGTGCGGAGCCTGCACCGTGCTTGTCGACGGCCGGCGCATCAACTCCTGCCTGACGCTCGCGGTGATGCACGAAGGCGCCGAGATCACGACGATCGAAGGGCTGGGCACGCCCGAGGCGCTCCACCCGATCCAGGCCGCGTTCATCGCCGGCGACGCGTTCCAGTGCGGCTACTGCACGCCGGGGCAGATCTGCTCGGCCGTCGCCCTGGTCGACGAGCTGAAAGCGAACACGCTCAGCGCCGCCACGTTCGACGCCGGTATCGCCGGCACGCGCGCGCCGCGCACGGTCACGATCACCGATGCCGAGATCCGCGAGCGCATGAGCGGCAACCTGTGCCGCTGCGGCGCGTACACCAACATCGTCGCCGTGGTTCGCGCGGCGGCCGAAGGCGGCGCGGCATGAACGACATCGGCTACGAGCGGCCGGCGAGCGTCGCCGACGCGATCCGGCTCGCTGCCCGGCCCGGCGCGGCCTTCGTGGCGGGCGGCACGAACCTCATCGACCTGATGAAGGGCCACGTCGCGATGCCGACGCTGCTCGTCGATGTCAACCGCCTGCCGCTCGCCGACGTGGCGCAGCGGCCCGACGGTGGCGTGCGCATCGGTGCGATGGTGCGCAATAGCGATCTCGCGGACCACGCCCTGATCCGCGACGGCTATCCGCTGCTGTCGCAGGCGCTGGTCTCGGGCGCATCGCCGCAGCTGCGCAACATGGCGACGGTCGGCGGCAACCTGATGCAGCGCACGCGCTGCTATTACTTCTACGACCCTGCCTTCGCGGCCTGCAACAAGCGCGTGCCGGGCTCCGGCTGCGCGGCGCGCGCCGGCCACAACCGCATCCATGCGGTGCTCGGCGCCAGCAACGCCTGCGTCGCGACGAATCCGTCGGACATGAGCGTCGCGCTGGCCGCCTTGCGCGCCGACGTCGTCGTTCAGGGATCGGCCGGCGAGCGCCGCCTGCCCATTGCCGATTTTCATCGCCTGCCCGGCGACACGCCCGAGCGCGACACCAATCTCGCGCCGGGCGAGCTGATCGTCGCGGTCGACCTGCCGCCGTCGCCGTTCGCGGCGCGCTCGCATTACCTCAAGGTGCGCGACCGCGCGAGCTACGCGTTCGCGCTCGTCTCGGTCGCGGCCGCTCTCGACATCCGCGACGGCGTCGTGCGCGACGCGGGACTCGCGTTGGGAGGCGTGGCGCATCGACCGTGGCGCGTCGCGGAAGCGGAGAACGCGCTCGTCGGCAGGCCGCTCGACGACGCGTCGATCCGCGTCGCCAGCGATCGACTGCTGGCCGGCGCCGCACCGCTGAAGGAGAACGCGTTCAAGGTCGAGCTCGCGCGGCGCTCCATCGCACGCGCATTGAAGACGGCCGGAGGCCTCGCATGATCACCGGCCAGGGCATCGATCGCGTCGACGGTGCGCTCAAGGTCACCGGGCGCGCGCCGTTCGCGGCAGAGTTCGCGCCGCCGGGCCTGGTCCACGCGGTGCTCGTCACGAGCAGCGTGCCGAGCGGACGCATCGTCCGCATGGACGTCGCCGCAGCGACCGCGCTGCCCGGCGTGATCGCCGTGCTGACGCCGATGAACGCGCCGCGCCTGCCGCAGAAGGGCCAGGCCGGCGTCAACCCGTCGGCCGGACGCGTCCTGTCGCTGCTGCAGGATGACATCGTCTCGTACAACAACCAGCCGATCGCCGTCGCCGTCGCCGACACGCTGGAGCGTGCGGCGCAGGCGGCGCGGCTGGTGCGCGTCACCTACGCTGCGGCCGACGCGAAGCTCGACTTCGCCGCGGCGAAGGCGACGGCCAAGCCGCCCGCGCTGGCCAACCGCGAGCCCGCCGATCTGCAGCGCGGCGATCTGGCGGCCAGCATGTCGTCGGCGGCGACGACGGTCGGTGCCGTCTACACGACGCCGATCGAGCACCACAACCCGATGGAGCCGCACGCGACCGTCGCCGAGTGGAGCGGCGATCACCTGACCCTGCACAACGCGACCCAGAACGTCGGCGGCGATCGCACGGCGATCGCCCACGTGTTCGGCCTCGCGCCTGAGGACGTGACCGTGATCGATCCGTTCGTCGGCGGCGGCTTCGGCTGCAAGGGCTCGACCTGGTCGCACGTGGCGCTCGCGGCGCTCGCCGCGAAGGCGGTCGGCCGGCCGGTCAAGCTCGTGCTCGAGCGGCCGCAGATGTTCGGCATGGTCGGCAACCGGCCGCGCACCGAGCAGACGCTCGGCCTCGGCGCGGCGCGCGACGGTATGCTGGTGGCGGTCGGCCACCAGACGGTCTCCGAGACCTCGATGCTCGAGGACTGGCCCGAGACCTCGTCGCTGACCGCGCGGCATCTGTATTCGACGCCGAGCAACCTCTCCACGCACCGGCTCGCCAAGCTCCACATCGCGACGCCGACCTTCATGCGTGCGCCCGGCGAGGCGAGCGGCAATTTCGCGCTCGAGTGCGCGATGGACGAGCTCGCCTACAAGCTGCGCATCGACCCGCTCGCGCTGCGCCTGCGCAACTACGCCGAGCAGGACGAGAGCAAGAAGAAGCCGTACTCCAGCAAGTCGCTGCGCGAGTGCTACCGCGTCGGCGCCGAGCGCTTCGGCTGGGCCGCGCGCGCGGCGCTGCCGGGCACGATGCGCGACGGGCGCTCCCGCATCGGCTACGGCATGGCGACCGCGACCTATCCGGCCCACCGCAGCGCCGCCGAGGCGCTGGTGCGCATGCTGCCCGACGGCAGCGCCGTCGTCCGCTCGGCGACCCACGATCTCGGCACCGGCACGTACACCGTGATGTCGCAGGTCGCCGCCGATGCGATCGGCATGCCGGTCTCGAAGGTGCGCTTCGAGCTCGGCGACTCGCGCTTTCCGAAGGCGCCCGGCGCCGGCGGATCGCAGTCGGCGGCAAGCGTGTCGCCGGCCGTGCACGCGGCGGGCCTCGCGATGCGGCAGAAGCTGATCGAGCTCGCGATCGCCGATCCGCGCTCGTTCGCCTACCGCAGCGACGCGGCGCAGATCACGGTGACCGACGGCTGGCTCCGCTCGACGAACGCGCTGTCGCTCGTCCCCGGTCGAACCGTCGCCGACGCAGCGTCGCCCGGCGAGCCGATCGCCGCGCTCATCGGCAGGAACGGCGCCGTCGTCCTCGAGACGACGGTCGAGTCCAAGCCCGGCGCCGAGCGCGAGCAGTACTCGATGCATTCGTTCGGCGCGGTCTTCGCCGAAGTGCGCGTCGATGCCGACCTCGGCACCGTCCGCGCCCCGCGCATCACCGGCGTCTACGGCGTCGGCACCGTGCTCAACGCCAAGCTGGCACGCAGCCAGATCCTCGGCGGCGTCGTCTGGGGCGTGGGCATGGCGCTGCTCGAGGAATCGATGCGCGACGAGCGCAACGGCCGGATCGTCAACGGCAACCTGGCCGAATACCACGTGCCCGTGAACGCCGACATCGGCGCGATCGACGTCTCGTTCGTGCCCGAGAGCGACGCGTTCGTCAATCCGCTCGGCGTCAAGGGCATCGGCGAGATCGGCATCACCGGCGTGGCGGCGGCGATCGCCAATGCGGTCTTCCACGCCACCGGCAAGCGGGTGCGCGACCTGCCGATCACGCTCGACAAGCTGCTCTGACGGCGCCGCGCGAGCCGCGACCGGCGCGCGCGGCGTTTACGATGCGGCGCCCGCGACGTCGCGATCGCATCGCGCGCCGACCTCCATGCCTTCCCGCTCGCCTGCGCGCCGCGCCCTCGACCGCAACGCGTTCCTGCTCGTCCTCGTCGTCCTGACGGTCGCCTTCGCCTGGGTGATCTGGCCGTTCTACGGCGCGGTCTTGTGGGGCAGCGTGCTGGCTCTCCTGTTCCAGCCGCTCTACCGCTGGTTCCTCGGCCGGCTCGGCGCGCGGCCCACGCCCGCGGCACTCGCCACCGTCGCCGTGATCCTGGTGATCGTCATCCTGCCGGTCGGCCTGATCGCGATCTCGCTCGTGCAGGAGGCGACCGGAGTCTTCCAGCGTCTGAAGAGCGGCGAGATGAACGTCGGCACCTACTTCGCGCAGATCATGGCGGCGATGCCGACTTGGGCGATCTCGCTGCTCGAGCGCGTCGGCCTCGTCGACGTGGCGTCGCTCCAGGCGCGACTGACGGCGGCGATCACGCAGCGCGGCCAGGCGCTCGCCGGACGCGCGCTCGACATCGGCCAGGACGTGCTCGACCTCGTCGTCGGCTTCGGCATCGCGATGTACCTGCTCTTCTTCCTGCTGCGCGACGGCGTCGCCATCGTGCGGCGGATCCGTGCCGCGATCCCGCTCTCCGACGAGCCGAAGGCGCTCCTGCTCGAGCGCTTCACGACCGTCGTGCGGGCCACGGTCAAGGGCAACGTCCTCGTCGCCGCCGCCCAGGGCGCTCTCGGCGGCCTGGCGTTCTGGGTGCTGGACGTGCGCGCGCCGATGCTCTGGGCCGTGATGATGGCGTTCCTGTCGCTGCTGCCGGCCGTCGGCGCGGCGCTGATCTGGGCGCCGGTCGCGCTCTACCTGCTCGCCGTCGGCCAGGCCTGGCAGGGCTTGGCGCTGATCGCGTGGGGCGTGCTCGTGATCGGCCTGGTCGACAACGTGCTGCGGCCGATCCTGGTCGGCAAGGACACCCAGCTGCCCGACTACCTGATCCTGATCTCGACCATCGGCGGCATCGCCGTCATCGGCCTCAACGGCTTCGTCATCGGTCCGCTCGTCGCTGCGATGTTCGTCTCGGCCTGGGAGCTGCTGGCCAAGGAACGCGGCGAAGACGCGGCCAGGTAAACCGGTTCCGGGTCTCGGGCGTTGCCAAGAGTCGGCAGGCTCCTACCGGCCGTTCCACGTTTGTCCTTCATCCGACTCTTCGCGCCAGCGGCCTCGTCCGTTACGCTCACGACCCATGGACGACGCATCCGAACGCATCCGCGAGCTCGAGGCCAGGCTGGTCGCCCACGGCCTCGTCCTGAAGACCATCGCCCGACTGCTCTCCGAGGAGACGATCGCCGAATTGCGCGCCGCTGCCCAGGGCATCGACGACGACGGCATGCAGGAGGCCAACCCGAACCTGCACATGCGCCGCGTCGCCGAAGAGATGTGGAGCATCCTGGAGATGATCGGCTGACGATGCGGTGAGGGGGCGCGCCGTCGCCCCGGCGACGTCAGAATGCACCATGGACACGCCCGCGGCGCCTTCTGGCGCCGCTTCCCGCTTCGGCACCCGCAGGCTCTGGCTCCAGATCCTGATCGCGATCGCGGTCCCCGCGCTGCTCTGGAGCGCAGCCTGGTTCTACGTGCCGCCGATCGTCGCGTCGCAGGCCGTCAGGGCCGTCGACCAGCAGCTCGGGCGCCGTCTCACGCTCGGCCACGTCGCCTTCAATCCCTGGACGCTCGAGCTCACGCTCGACGACGTGGCACTGGCGGGTGCGAGCGCCGGCGCGCCGCCGCTGCTCGAGGTCAAGCGCGTCCACGCCAACGCGGCGCTGGTCTCGCTGTTCAAGCTCGCGCCGGTGATCGACGCGCTCGAGATCGACGCGCCGATGGTCCGCGTCGCGCGCCTCGGCGACGGCCGCTACGACATCGACGACGTGCTGCAGAAGCTGGCCGCGCAGCCGGCGCCCGAGAGCGGCAAGGAGCCGGCGCGCTTCGCGCTCCACAACATCGTCGTGCGCGCCGGCGGTCTCGACTTCGCCGACCAGCCGCTCGCTGCCGTGCACCGCATCCGCGATCTCGAGCTCGGCGTGCCGTTCATCAGCTCGTTGCCGTCAGAGCGCGAGATCAAGGTCGAGCCGCACCTCGTGTTCACGATCGACGGCAGTCGCTTCGATTCGGCCGGTGCGGCGACGCCGTATGCCGAGCGCGGCAATGGCGAGCTGCGCGTCAAGCTCGACGA
>JAYTHL010000066.1:0-6727 GCA_043732605.1 Rhizobacter sp.
CATCAGCTTCACGCTCGCGCTCGCCGACAGCGGCGCGCTGCTCGAGCGGCTCGGCATGGGCCGGGTCGTCAAGGGCGGCAAGGGATCGCTCACCGGCGACGTCGCCTGGCCGGGCTCGCCGCTCTCGCCCGACTACGCCAAGATGACCGGCCAAGTGAAGGTGGCGATCGACTCGGGCCAGTTCCTGAAGGCCGGCCCGGGCGCAGCGCGGCTGCTCGGCGTGCTCAGCCTGCAGTCGCTGCCGCGCCGTCTGCTTCTGGACTTCCGCGACGTCTTCGCCGAAGGTTTCGCGTTCGACAATGTCGTCGGCGACCTCAAGATCGGCCAGGGGCTCGCGTCGACCAACAACCTGCGCATGCGCGGCGCCGCGGCCGCGGTGCTGATGGAAGGCAGCGCCGATCTCGAGCACGAGACCGAGGACCTGCGCGTCGTCGTGATTCCCGAGATCAACGCCGGCACCGCCTCGCTCGCCTTTGCCGTGATCAATCCGGCGATCGGTCTGGGCACGTTCCTCGCGCAGTACTTCCTCAGGAAGCCGCTGATGGCGGCGAGCACGCGCGAGTTCCGCGTCACCGGGCCGTGGGACGATCCGAAGGTCGACCGCGTCGACCGCGGCCTGCTCGGCGACGCATCGCCCGCCGAAGCGGCAGCGCCGGCCGCCGATCCCCAACCCGCCACACGATGAGCCCGCCATGAAGATCGCCGCTGTCCAGATGGTCTCGACGCCGCGCGTCGCCACGAATCTCGAGACGGCGCGCAGGCTCGTCGCGCGCGCCGCCGGCGAAGGCGCGCAGCTCGTCGTCCTGCCCGAATACTTCTGCTTCATGGGCGCGGGCGACCGCGACAAGCTCGCCATCGCCGAAGCGCCTGGCACGGGGCCGATCCAGCGCATGCTCGCCGAGACGGCGCGCGAGCATCGCGTCTGGCTGATCGGCGGCACCTTGCCGCTGACGCTCGACGACGGCGGCGCGAAGGACGGCGTCGCCGTCGAGCGCGTGATGAACGCCGACCTGGTCTTCTCGCCGCGCGGCGAGCTCGCCGCGCGCTACGACAAGATGCATCTCTTCGCCTACGACAACGGCAGTGAGCGCTACGACGAAGGCCGGACGCTGCGGGCAGGATCGACGCCGGTCGCGTTCGACGCCGACGGCGTGCGCGTCGGCCTGAGCGTCTGCTACGACCTGCGCTTTCCCGAGCTGTACCGCGCACTGATGCGGCCGCCGTGCGACGTGCTCTCGGTGCCGTCGGCCTTCACATACACGACGGGCACCGCGCACTGGGAAGTGCTGTTGCGCGCGCGGGCGATCGAGAACCAGTGCTACGTCGTCGCGGCCGCGCAAGGCGGCACGCACGAGCACGGCCGGCGCACCTTCGGCCACAGCCTCGTGATCGATCCTTGGGGCGAGGTCGTCGCCTGCCTGGACGAAGGCGAAGGCGTCGTCGTCGCCGAGCTGCAGCGCGAGCGCATCGACTCCGTGCGTCGGCAGCTGCCGGCGCTCGAGCATCGGCGCGATCTCTAGGACATCGATCGCCGTCGAGCGCGTGAGTCGCGCCGCGCGCCACCGTTCGGCGCGGCGCGCGCATCCGCACCGATCGACGGGCGCACCCCCCCCCCCGTCGGCGGGCCTGTCGCGTCGAAGGCCACTGCTAGAGTCGTTCGCACAAGACAACACGGGAGCGGGACATGATGCTGCTGATCGCGATCGTCGTCGGAGCCGCCGTGGGAGCGCTGGCGAGCGGCGAAGGCGGCGCCCTCGCCGGTGCGCTGCTCGGCTGGCTGATCGTGCGGTCGCTGCGCCAGCAGCGCGAGATCGACGCCTTGCGCAAGCTCGCCGATGCCGTGCCGGTTGCAAGCGTCGCGCTGGCGTCGACGGAAGCGGTCGAGGCGCCGCCCGTTGCGGACCAGATGCCCGTGGCGGCGTTCGTCGCCGAGAGCGATGCGGTCGCGCCGCTCGAGCCGGAAGCAGCGATGGCTCGCTCGGCGGAGGCGCCGTCGTCTGCGTCTACGTCGATCGACGCGCCCGCGATCGCCGCGCAGCCCGCCGCGATCGCCGGCGACGGCGTTCCGTCCGCGCCGCGCCCCGATCCGCTCGCGCCGATCAAGCGCTGGCTGTTCGGCGGCAACACGATCGTCAAGGCCGGCGTCGGCATCCTCTTCATCGGCCTGGCGTTCCTCGCCAAGTACGCGAGCGAGCACGCGCACCTGCCGGTCGAGGTGCGGCTGGCGGCGATCGGCGCGGCGGCCGTCGTGCTGCTCGGCTTCGGCTGGCGCCTGCGCACCAGGCGGCCCGACTACGCGCAGGTGCTGCAAGGCGGCGCGGTCGCCGTGCTCTACCTGACGATCTTCGCCGCGTTCCGCTTCTACGACATGCTTCCGGCGTTGCCTGCATTCGTGCTGATGGTCGCCGTCGCCGCGCTTGCCGCAGCGCTCGCGGTGCTGCAGGACGCGCGCTCGCTCGCCATCGTCGGCGCCCTCGGCGGCTTCGCGACGCCGCTCATCGTCTCGACCGGATCGAACAACCACGTCGCCCTGTTCGCGTACTACTTCGTCCTCGACGCCGGCATCGCGGCCGTCGCGTGGTCGAAGACCTGGCGGCCTCTCAACCTCGTCGGCTTCGTCGCCACCTTCGTCGTCGCGACGGCGTGGGGCGTGCTCAAGTACCAACCGGAGAACTTCGCGACCAGCCAGGGCTTCCTGATCGCGTTCTTCGTTCTCTTCGTCGTCATCCTCGTCCTGCCGGCGCGGCGCCATGCCGAGTTCGTGGCCGCGGGCTCGGCGATGCCGCGCAGCGATGTCTGGGTCAACAGCAGCCTGCTGTTCGGTCTGCCGACGGTCACCTTCGCACTCGAATACGGCCTGGTGCGGGGCACGCCGTTCGGCGCGGCACTCGCCGCGCTGGTGCTCGCCGGCTTCTACGTCGCGCTCGCGTCGTGGATGAAGAACCGGCCCGAGCTCGGCATCACTTTCGAGGCCAGCCTCGCGATCGCGACGGTCTTCCTCACGCTCGTCATCCCGTTCGCGCTCGACGAGCGCAGCACCGCCGGCGCGTGGACGCTCGAAGGCGCAGGGCTGGTCTGGATCGGCTTTCGCCAGCGCCGCGTCTGGCCGCGCGCCTTCGGCTACGGCTTGCTCGTCGTCGCCGGCGCGGCGATGCTGCTCGGGCACGAGCGCTTCGGCGCACCGACGGCGGTCTTCAACGCCTATCTGTTCAACGGCTTGATGGCCGCAGCCGCCTCGCTGGCCGCCGCCCTTTTCGTGCAGCGCGCGCGCGTCGGCGGGCTGTCGCGCGATGGCGAAGCGGCGTGCGAGCCGGTGCTGATCGGCATGGCCACGCTCTGGCTCGTCTCGACCGCATCGCTCGAGATCGACGCCTTCGTCGCATCGCGCTTCGTGCTCGCCGCGACGCTCGCCGCCGGCAGCGCGATCGCCGTGCTCTACGCCGCGCTCGCGGCGCGCTTCGACTGGCCGACGATCGCCTGGCCGGCGCTCCTGCACGCGCCGTTCCTGTTCCTCGTCGCATTGCTCGAAGCGACGCTCCTGATGAATCCCGTGGCCGACGGCGGCTGGTGGGCGTGGCCGCTCGCGTTCGTCGCACACGCCGTCGTGCTGCGCTTCGCGGCGACGCGCTGGCCTGCCCTCGTCGCGCATGCCGTGCATGCCCTCGGCGTGGTCGCGCTCGCGCTCGTCGGCGCCTTGCTCGGCCGCGCCGTCACGGCGCGCTGGGGCGATCCGGCGAGCGCCTGGCCGTGGCTCGGCTGGCTCTTCGTTCCGGCAGCACTGCTCCTCGTGCTGCCGCGCCCGGCGACGGCGCGCCTCTGGCCGATCCGGCTCCAGCCCGCGGCCTACCGCGACAGCGCCGGCGCCGCGCTCGCCGCGGGCCTCTGGCTCTGGACGGTGGTCGCCAACATCGCCTCCGACGGCTCGGCCGCGCCGCTGCCGCACGTGCCCTTCCTCAACCCGCTCGACATCGGCGTCGGCATCGCGCTCGCGGCGACGCTGCTCTGGCTGCGCAGCATCGGCCGCGTCGCGCCGTGGTCGCTCGCGCTCGCTGCAGCGGCCGGCTTCGTCTGGCTCAACGCGATCGTCGTGCGGGGCTTTCATCACTACGCGGGCGTCCCGTACGAGTTCGATGTCTGGCTCGGATCGCTCGCGGTGCAGACCGGCATCACGCTGCTCTGGACCGCGATCGCGCTGGTCACGATGTGGCTCGCCGCCGCGCGCTCGCTGCGCATGCCGTGGGTCGCGGGCGCGGCGCTGCTCGGCGCGGTCGTCGTCAAGCTGCTCGTCGTCGACCTGTCGGGCAGTGGCAGCGTCACCCGGATCGTGTCCTTCATCGGCGTCGGCGTGCTGATGCTCGTCATCGGCTACGTCGCGCCCCTGCCGGCGCGGGAGGTTCAGCATGCGAACGTCTGATCGCTCGACGGGCATCCTCCACAGCGTGGCGATCGCCGGGCTGATGTTCGCTTCGACGCTCGCCGTCGCCGATCCCGCGCCCTACCGCTACAGCGCGCCGATCGCCATCGCCGCGTCGGCGCCGTTCGTGCAGATCGCGCTGCCGCCCGCCGCCTACGCCCACGCCGAGCAGGACGAGTTGCGCGACCTGCGCATCGTCGACGCGCGCGGCGAGCGCGCGCCGTTCGCGCTGCTCGCGCCGCGCTCGACGCTGCACACTTCGCAGCAGGTGCGCGAGGCCATGTTGTATCCGTTGCCGGCGAAGCCGTCGGCCGCGGGCGTGTGGCCGTCGCCCGTCGACGTCGTCGTCGAGGGCGACCGCATCAGCGTGCGCCGGCACGGCGCGACTGCGGCTGCACCGCGCGCGCCGCGCGAATCCGGCGGCTGGCTCGTCGACAGCGGCGAGACGCGCGCCGGCGATCCGCCGCCGCAGAGCCTCATGCTGGCGTGGTCCGGGCCGGCGGAGTTCTCGGCTGCCTACCGGCTCGAGAGCAGCGACGACCTGCGCCAATGGCGGCCCGCGGGCACGGGCCAGGTGATGGCTTTGCAATCGCCGGCAGGATCGCTGACCCAACCCGTCGTGCCATTGCCCGACGCGACCGGCCGCTTCGTGCGCCTCGTGTGGGCAGACTCTGCCGACGCGCCGGCGATCACCGGCGCGAGCGTGCTCGTCGCCGAGCGCCATCTCGTCGCGCTCGACTCGGCCCGCGAGCTCGCGATCGCGCCGAGCGCCGAGCCTGCGGGCCGCTTAGCGCTCGATGCCGCGTCGCGCCGTGCGTTGCACTTCGATCTCGGCGGCGCGCTGCCACTGATCGATGTCGACCTGCGATTTGCCGCCGGCACCCACATCGCGCCGGTGCGCCTGCAAGGTCGCAATCGTGTCGACGAGGCCTGGCGCGATCTCGGCGCCGGCGTCTTCTACCGGCTCGAGCGCGGCGGCGAAGTCGGCCAGGCGCCGGCGATCGCGCTGCCTGTGTCCGTGCGCTACCTGCGCCTCGTGCCCGACGAGCGCGCCGCTGGGCTCGATGCGAACGGCGCGACGCTCGTCGTCCACGCATCGCTCGCATCGCTGGTCTTCGCGGCACAGGGCGAGCCGCCGTTCCGTCTGCTCTCGGGCTCCGTTGACGCCCCCGCGGGCGCCTTGCCGGTGGCCACCCTCGTGCCGCAGCTCGACACCGAGCGCGCCCGATTCGGACGCGCCGAGCTCGGCGCCTTCAGTGCTGACGCATCGGTCGAGCGCGCGGCAGTGCGCGCAGAAGAGCAGGCACGCTGGCGGCCGATGCTGCTCTGGGGCGTGCTTCTCGTCGGCGTCGCCGGACTCGGCGTTCTTGTCTGGCGATTGGCGCGCACTGCGCCGACAGCCCCACCCGCGGGCTGATCGCGCTCAGGCGCCGAGGAACTCGCCGACCGGCTTCAGCTCGTCGACGCGGTCGCAGATCGCCTTGACGACCATCAGGATCGGCGTGCCCAGGACCAGGCCCACGGGCCCCCAGAGCCAGCCGAAGGCGAGCACGCCGACGAACACCGCGAACGGACTCATGCGGCCCGCGCGGCCGGTGAGCCACGGCGTCAGCAGGTTGCCGATCAGGGCGTGGATCGCGAACGAGCTGGCGCCGACGAAGAGCGCCTTGTCGAGGCTGTCGAACTGGATGAAGCCGACGATCGCCGAGCCTGCGCCGACGACCACGGCGCCGACGTACGGCACGAGGTTGGTGATGCCCGCGATGACGCCCCAGGCGCCGGCGTTGTTGAGGCCGAGGGCGAGGAACGCGACGCCGGTCGCCACGCCGACGATGACGCTCGTCGCGAGCTGCACGAGCAGGTAGCGCTGGATCTGCTCGCCGACCTCGTCGAGCGCCTGGATCGTGATCTTCTTCTGGCTGAGGCGCGGCCCGGCGAGCTTGACCATCTTCCTGCGGAAGGTGTCGCCCGAGGCGAGCAGGAACAGGGTCACGAAGAAGACGATCGCGAGCTGGCCGAGGAACGAGAACAGGCCGAGCGTGCCAGTCCAGAGGTAATCGCGGACGTTGAACGCCGGACGCTCGACGACGACGCGGGTGACGCCCGGCGTGGTCGTGGTGGTGGTCGTCGTCGATCCGGCCGGGCTCGCGCGGCGGCCCCCGGTGACGCCGCTGGCACCGCTGGCACGCGCCGCCGCGGTCTGCGATGCGGCCTGCTGCTCGGCTGCACGCTCGATCTCGTCGGCCGCCTGCTGCACCTTGTCGATGGTCGAGCCGGACGGCTTGCGGCGCGCGCCTTCGAGGCCCTGCCGCA
>JAYTHL010000067.1:0-6687 GCA_043732605.1 Rhizobacter sp.
ACAGAAGCGACGATCGAGCTGGAAGCACCGCTGCCTGTCGAGTGCATGCGACTGCTCGAGGTCCTCCCGGCGAAATAGCCCGGCCGCAGCGATCGCGGCGCTTTCCTACGGGACTGTCCGGCTCCGTCCTCGTTCGATCCTTCGATGCCCGCCTTCCAATGAGTCACGGCGTCGAGTTGCGGGATGCTGTGTCCGCGCCACTCGCCACACCGACTCTTTGAAGGAACTCCCATGAATACCAAGCTGCTCACCCTCGCCGCCGCCACCGCGGTCGCTCTTGCCTCGATCACCGGCTGCTCGACCACGACCACCAACACGCCGACCGCCAGCGCTGCCGATCCGATGGCCAAACGCCAGTCGATCGACGCCAACGTCGATGGCGCGCTGTCGCGTCTCTACGCGCAGGACCCGTCGTCGCGCGAGCTGATCAACAAGGCGCGTGGCGTGCTCGTGTTTCCGTCGATCGTGACGGCGGGCTTCGTCGTCGGCGGCTCGTACGGCCAGGGTGCGCTGCGCACGAAGGGCCGCACCGAGCAGTACTACAGCACGGCAGCCGGCTCGATCGGCCTGCTCGCCGGCGCAGAGTCCAAGGCGGTCTACATCCTGTTCATGACGCAGGAATCGCTCGACAAGTTCCAGGCGAGCAAGGGCTGGACGGTCGGCGCCGATGCGTCGGTGACGGTGATCAACGTCGGCGCGAACGCGCAGATCGACAGCAAGACGGCGCAGCAAGCCGTCGTCGCCTACGTGCTCACCAACGGCGGCCTGATGGCCAACCTGAGCCTGGAAGGCACGAAGGTCACGCCGCTGGCGATCTGATCCGTCTTCCCTGACGACAAGCCGCGGGGCCGCGGCGCACCCGGTGTCAACCGGGCTCGCGCCGCGGCCCCGCTCGCATGACAATCGGCGCTCCATGACCGCGCGACGCTGCTTCGATCTCATCGTCTTCGACTGGGACGGCACGCTGTTCGACTCGACGCGCCTGATCGCGCGTTGCATCCAGGCCGCCTGCGGCGACGTCGGCACGCCGGTGCCGAGCGAGCGCGATGCGAGCTACGTGATCGGCCTCGGCTTGGCCGAAGCGCTGATGCATGCCGCGCCCACCTTGCCGCGCGAGCGCTACCCGGAGCTCGCTGCCCGCTATCGCCACCACTATCGCGCCAGCCAGAGCGACATCGTGCTGTTCGAAGGCACGCTCGAGATGCTGCGCGCGCTCAAGGCCCGCAACCATGCGCTCGCCGTCGCGACGGGCAAGACCCGCAAGGGCCTCGACGAAGCGCTCGCGACATCGTCGATGGCCGGCCTGTTCGACGCCACGCGCACCGCCGACGAGACGCGCGGCAAGCCCGATCCGCTGATGCTCGTCGAGCTCATGAGGGAGCTCGGCACCGCGCCCGAACGGACGTTGATGATCGGAGACACGACCCACGATCTGCAACTCGCGGCCAACGCGGGCTGCCCGAGTGTCGCGGTCAGCTTCGGTGCGCACGAGCACGAGGCTTTCGGCGTGCATTCGCCCTTGCACGTCGCACACTCGACCGCGGACCTCTCTGCCTGGCTCGCCGAGCATGGCTGAGCACGATGGCAGATCGCCCATCGACTTCTTGATCGCCGGCAAGGTGCTCGAGCCCCAGCGGCTCTGCGCCGTCGACGAGCTCGCCGACAAGGGCCGCGCCGTCGTCTTCGACGTCGTTCACTTCCGCGAGCCGGCGCGCGCCTTCGCCTTGCGCTTCGACGGACGCGTCGTCGCCTATCTGAACCGCTGCGTCCATGTGCCGACCGAGCTCGACTGGCAGCCCGGAGAGTTCCTCGACGCCGACCGCGAGTTCATCATCTGCGCGATCCACGGCGCGACCTATGCGCCGCAGACCGGCCACTGCGTCGGTGGTCCATGCGCCTCGGGCAAGCTGACCCACATCGCGACCGTCGAGCACGACGGCGCGGTCTGGTGGCAGCCGACGCGCGACACGCAGCCGCCGCCCTCGACCGCCGCAACGCCGCCGGTGTAGCGCTGCGCTCGACGTCGCGCCTGGCGCGATGTCACCTCGTCGTCACCCCTGAACGCGTGCTTTGCGGGCGCGTGGTGCGTACGCTGACCGGGACACAACGAACGAGCGACCGACGGCCATGGATTCGATCGACGTCAAGCCTTTCACGATCTCCCGTCGGCATGCCACCGCGCTGGCCGTCTCCGCAGTGCTCGCCATCGGCGCGGTGATCGCGACGCTCTGGCCGGCACGGCCGGCCCCGGCCGTCTCTGCTGCGCCGATTCCAGCCGCGACGCCGCAAAGCGTCTCGATCGCGACAGCGAAAGCTGGACCGCGCGCGACGCAGGTTCAGTTCGAGCCCAACCGCGGCCAAGCCTGAGCCGACACGCAGTTCATCGCCCGCGACGCCGGCTTCACGGTGGAGGTGCTCACCGACGGCATGCGTCTGCGCGAACGCGCGGGGCAGCGCGACACCGCGCCGCACGAGGCGACGATGCGCTTTCTCGGCGCCAGGCGCGGCGGCTCGTTCGAGCCGCGCGAGCAGGCGGCCGGCGTCAGCCACTACCTCGTCGGAGCCGACGCCTCGCGCTGTCGACACGGTGGGCCCGCGAGGCGACGGCTCGACGGCGCACTACGTGCAAGGCACAGCGCCGTTCACCCACCAGGTCGAATTCGAGAACACGCCGACCGCGACGCTGCCGGCGGCGCGCGTCGTCGTCACCGACCAGCTCGATCCGACCAAGGTCGACCTCTCCACCTTCACGCTCGGCTCGATCGGCTGGGGCAGCACCGTGGTCAGCGTGCCGGCCGGGCTGAAGAGCTATGCGACGACGGCCGCCGTCGACGCGACGATCTCGGTGCGTGTGCAGGGCAGCGTCGACACCACGACCGGCCTCGTGCGCTGGACCTTCGACACCATCGATCCGGTCACGCACCTTGTGCCGAGCGATCCGACGCTCGGCTTCCTGCCGCCCGACACCGACGGCAAGAAGGGCCAGGGCGCGGTGACCTTCACCGTGATGCCCAACGCCGGCCTCGCCCACGCGACGGCGATCGCCAACCAGGCGACGGTGGTCTTCGACGCCAACGCGCCGATCCTCACTCCGACATGGACGAACACGATCGACACGACCGTGCCGACGACCCGCGTGCAGGCCGCGACCGGCGTCGTCGGGACGACGAACGTCGCGGTGTCGTGGTCGGGCACCGACACCGGCTCGGGCATCGTCGCCTACACGGTCTACGTGTCCGACAACGGCGGCGCGTACGCGGCGTGGCAGACGAACGCGACGGCGACCTCCGCGGTCTACACCGGCGCGACCGGCCACACGTACACCTTCTACGTGCGTGCGACCGACGGCGCCGGCAACGCGGAAGCGGCGAAGTCGACGGCGGAGGCGACGATCGCCGTCACCGGCACGTTCACCGATCCCGGCAGCGCCGCCGCGGACACGGGCTCGGGCGGCGGCGGCGGCTCGACCGGCGGCGACGGTCAGCGCGACGCCGGCCTGCCGATCCTCGTGATCCTCGCCGGGCTGGTCATCGCGTTCCGGCGCCGAGCAGCGTCGCTGCGCAGAGCAGCGCGTTGAACCAGACGTGGAGGAGGGCGGCTGGCCAGGTCCGGCCGCTCGCCTCGCGCACACGGCCGAGCACGAGAGAAACCGGAAAGACGCCGAGCGCCACGGCGAGCGGATGGCGCCAGAGATGGAAGGCGGCAAAGAGGACGCTGGTGACGACGTTGGCGCCGGAGACCGCCAACGTCGTCGTGCACATTGCCGGCCAGCGCAGCAGGAGCGTCTGCACGCCGCCGCGAAAGACGATCTCCTCGGCGATCGACGCCAGCGCCAGCACTGCGCCGTCGCGCCACGGATCGACCAGCGACAGGCCGAAGCCGAGGCTCGCGGTCAGCCAGGCGAGCGGCGGCGCAGCGAGCACGCACAGCCAGACGGCGCGGCGCAGCGAGGCGGGCCGAGCGCCGGTCGCCTCGGCCATGCGCCGGTCAGACTCGAGCGCTCTTGCGCGCCGTCGGGCGCCGCGCCGGTCGCGTGGGCACCTGGGCCGTGACCCTGGCCACCAGCGCGGGCCAGCGCGGGTCGCTGCGCAGCAGGGCGAAGCTGGTGTCGAACGGGGTGTAGAGCGCGTTCGGATCGCGCATCGCGTCGGCCTGGTCGAGGAGATCGAAGGCGAGGTCGACTCGACCCGAGCGGGTGGCGACGATGGCCATCACGTAGGGCGAGACGATGTGCTCGCCGAGGCGCTCGTGCAGATCGGCGAGCAGCCGGTCGGCTTCGTCGATGCGACCGGCCGCGGCGTGTGCGCCTGCCAGGCTGGCGAGGACGCCGGGGTGGTCGGGCAGCAGCTCGCGCAAGCGCCCGTAGATCGACACGGCGCGCTCCGGGTCGCCCATCGTCAGCGCCAGCAACCCGGCGAGGCCGTTCGCGCTCAGGCTGTCGGGGGCGATGTCGAGCATCGCGTCGATCTCGGCTTGCGCGTCGTCGAAGCGGCCCTGGCGCACGCGCAGGTTCATGAGGTGGGCGCGCGAGTTCACGTAGAGCGGGTCGAGCCGGCGCGCCAGCAGCAGCTCGCGCTCGGCGTCGGCATCGGCGCCGCGCATGAAGAGATGGCAGCCGTAGGCCGAGTGAACGAAGGCGTCGTTCGGCGTCAGGGCGATGGCGCGGCGAAAGCTGCGCTGCGCCGCTGCCCAGTCGCGCTCGTACTGGTTCTGCACCGCGCCGAGCAGCGCGTGCGCGTTGGCGTTGTCGGGCTCGAGCTGGAGGGCGCGGCGCAGCGCCTCGGCGGCGTGCTCGGTGGCGATCGAGGGCGCGTGGTGCCAGCCGGTGGCGAGGTTCAGCCACGCCCGCGCCATGCCGACGAAGGCCTGCGCCGTCGGCGGCGCGGCGCGCAGCGCCTGGTCGAAGCGTTCGAGCGCCGTCTCCAGCGTCTGGCGCGAGAGCGCCTCGCGCAGGAAGTGCTCGCCGCGCGCGACCAGGTCGGCGGCGCGTCGCGTCGCGTCGTCGGGTGGCGCTTCGAGCGTCTGCGCCGCGACGAAGGCAACGTAGCTGCCGACCGGCAGCTCGATGCGCAGTGGAGCGGCACGGCCCTCGCCGCGGTAGTAGTCCTCGAGGCGGCTTCGCAGCCGCCGCGCCTCGACGCGCACGATGCTATCGAGCTTGGGATCGAAGCTCGCCGCCGGCCGGCCGAAGACCTCGACCGCGATCACCGTCTCCTTCAGCGCGGCGATGTCGCCGCTCTGCGCCTTGCCGACCAGGTAGCGCAGCAGCGCGCGGTGCCGGGTCGAGGTGCGAAACGACGCGCTCGCCGCGACCCGCGCCAGCGAGAGCTCGACCTGCTCGGCGGGCGGCTGGGCGATCGCCGCGTCGAACTCGCGCTTCATGGTCGGTGCGTGCAAGTCAAGGAGAGTGGGGTTATCACTTTAAGGGATGGACGTCGTGTCGCGTCTCTCCCTCCCGTGTTCGTGGGTAGTGCGGTTGGATGCGACAGCACGGTGCGGCGTCGCATCGACGCAAGACAAGGACACGCGATGTTGGTGCGAAAGCGGAGCTGATGGCGCTTGCGCAGCATGCCTGGGCGTGAAAGTGTCGAATCTGCCGCGATTGGCACAGCCCTTGCGAACAGCGTTGCGCCGGCGAGGTGCTCATCGCCTGCGCCCGATCGAACACCTCCGGAGGAAGACCAATGAAACGTCGCCACGCCCTCGTCGCAACCTGTGCCGCCCTCGCCGCGACGGGACTGCTGTCACTGCCCGCGTTCGCCGCGGACACCATCAAGGTCGGCATCCTGCACTCGCTCTCGGGAACGATGGCCATCTCGGAGACCGTCCTGAAGGACGTCGCCCTGATGACGATCGACGAGATCAACGCCAAGGGCGGCGTGCTCGGCAAGCAGCTCGAGCCGGTCGTCGTCGACCCGGCATCGAACTGGCCGCTCTTCGCCGAGAAGGCCAAGCAGCTGATCAGCCAGGACAAGGTCGCCGTCGTCTTCGGCTGCTGGACCAGCGTCAGCCGCAAGTCGGTGCTTCCGGTGTTCGAAGGCGCGAACGCGCTGCTCTTCTATCCAGTGCAGTACGAGGGCGAAGAGCTCTCGAAGAATGTGTTCTACACGGGCGCCGCGCCGAACCAGCAGGCGATTCCCGCGGTCGAGTACCTGATGAGCAAGGACGGCGGCTCCGCCAAGCGCTTCGTGCTTCTCGGCACCGACTACGTCTATCCGCGCACGACCAACAAGATCCTTCGCTCCTTCCTGCACAGCAAGGGCATCAAGGACGAGGACATCATGGAGGAGTACACGCCGTTCGGCCACTCCGACTACCAGACGATCATCGCGAAGATCAAGAAGTTCGCGGCCGAAGGCAAGAAGACGGCGGTCGTGTCGACCATCAACGGCGACTCGAACGTGCCGTTCTACAAGGAGCTCGGCAACCAGGGCCTGAAGGCGACCGACGTTCCCGTCGTCGCGTTCTCGGTCGGTGAAGAAGAGCTGCGCGGCGTCGACACCAAGCCGCTCGTCGGCCACCTCGCGGCGTGGAACTACTTCGAATCGATCAAGAACCCGACCAACACCGCGTTCATCAAGGAGTGGAGCGACTACGCCAAGGCCAAGGGCATCGCGGGCCACAAGGACAAGCCGCTCACCAACGACCCGATGGAAGCCACGTACATCGGCATCCACATGTGGGCGC
>JAYTHL010000068.1:0-6686 GCA_043732605.1 Rhizobacter sp.
GCGAGCAGCGAGAGCGCCGCGAGGCGGGAGCCGAAAGTGGCCAGTCGAAACAGCGTCATGGGATCTCCGTCATCTGCGTCGAGGCCGTTGCGAAGCGCAAGGGCGGGTCGATTATAGAAATGACTCGCGCCGGCATCGCGCCGCCGCCACCGGCGTCGCCCGACGCTTCCGCTCGATCGGGTATGCACTTGTGCCCGCGAGGCGCCTGCGCGGCGTCGTCACCGAGGGCGGCTTCACGCACTTTCGGCGCGCCACCGAGACGCCGTTCAACCTGGTCTTCGAAGCCCGGTCCTGATCGGCCCTCCGCCGGCCGCGGCTGGCCGGCCGGCCGTTGCGTATCCTTGCGCGAGGGAGCAGGGAGCGCATGGACACAGAGATCCTCGTCATCGGCGCCGGGCCGGCCGGACTGGCGTCGGCGAAGTCGCTGGCCGACGCCGGCCGCAGCGTCGCCGTCATCGACAAGGCCGAACGCGTCGGCGCGTCGTGGCGATCGCACTACGAGCGGCTGCACCTGCACACGGTGAAGGCGCTCTCGGCGCTGCCGGGCGTGCCGTTCGCGGCGCACTTGCCGAAGTACGTGCCGCGACAAGGCATGGTCGACTATCTCCAGGACTACGCCGAGCGTGCCTGCATCACGCCGCACTTCGGCGCCGAGGCGAAGACGATCGTGCCGGGCGAGGGCGGCGGCTGGGTCACGACGACGGTCGACGGACGGTCGTTCCGTTCGCGCTCGGTCGTCGTCACGACCGGCGCCAACAACATCCCGTTCCTGCCGGCGATCGACGGCGACGACGTCTTCGCCGGCCGCACCCTGCACAGCCGCGACTACCGCAGCGGCGCGGCCTTCGCCGGCGGGCGCGTGCTCGTCGTCGGCATGGGCAACACCGGCGCCGAGATCGCGCTCGACCTCGCCGAGCACGGCGCGACGGTCGCGCTCTCGGTGCGCTCGCCGGTCAACATCGTCCACCGCGACGTGCTCGGCCGGCCGACGCAGAAGACCGCGATGGCGCTGGCGCGGCTGCCGCAGCCGATCGGCGACTGGCTCGCGGCCTTTCTCTGCGACGTCACCGTCGGCGATCTCGGCCGGCTCGGGCTCGTGCGCTCGCAGGTCTCGCCGATGCGCCAGCTGCGCGAGGACGGCCACACGGCGGTGATCGATGTCGGCACGCTGGCGCGCCTCAGGTCGGGCGAGATCACGGCGTATCCGGGGATCGCCGCGCTCACGCCGACGGCAGCGCGTTTCGTCGATGGACGCTCGGTTGAGATCGACACCCTCGTTCTCGCGACCGGCTACCGCGCGGGCATCGAGGCGATGTTTCCCGCGAGCACCGTGCCCGTCGACGCCACCGGCCTGCCGACGCAGCTCGCCGGCGACGGCGCGCTCGCCGGCATCTACTTCGTCGGCTTCGACACGCGCCAGCCCGGCGGCCTGCTGCGCACGATCGGGCTGCAGGCCGAAGCGCTCGCGCGGCTCGTGCCGAAGGCCCTTGCGCCAATCGTCTAGCGGGTCGCGGGCCGAACCCGGTTCTTCGACGCCGTGCCCGCTTCCTGCGCGCTGATGTCGGCCAGCGTCGCCTCTGCGATGTGCGCCAGCGCCTCCTGCGTGTGAGACGCCTGATGACCGGTCACCAGCACGTTCGCGAACGTGAGCAGGCGCTGGAACACGTCGTCCTGGACGATCTCGTCCGACATGTCCTCGAAGAGGATCGCCGCTTCCTCCTCGTAGACGTCGAGCGCCACGCCGCCGGTCTGGCCGCGCTTCAGGCCGTCGATCAGCGCCGGCGTGTCGACGAGGGCGCCGCGGCTGGTGTTGACGACCATCGAGCCAGGCGGTGCGCGTGCGATCGCGGCAACGTCGAGCATGGCGCGGGTCGCAGGCGTCAGCGGGCAGTGGAAGGTGAGCAGGTGCGCCGCCGCCATCGCGTCGGCAGCGCTCGCGTACGCGACGCCGATCGCCTTCAGGTCGGCATCCTCGATCATGTCGACGGCGAGCACGCGACAGCCGAAGCCGAGCTTCAAGGTGCGCGCGACGAGGGCGCCGATCCTGCCCGTGCCGACGACGGCGACGGTGCGCTCGTGCAGGTTGCGGCCGACCAGCCCGTCGAGCGAGAAGTTGTTCCCGCGCACCCGCGCCCAGGCGCGGTGGATCGTGCGCTCGAGCGAGATCATCAAGCCGATCGTGAATTCGGCGATCGCGTGCGGCGAGTAGTCGGGCACGCAGACGACGGCCATGCCGGCCGCGTCGGCGGCGGCGAGGTCGACGTTGTCGCAGCCGGCGCAGCGCAGCGCGATGAGCCGCGTGCCGCCAGCGCTCAGCTTGCCGAGGGTCGCCGCGTCGAGCCGGTCGTTGACGAAGACAGAGACCGCGGCGAAGCCGGACGCGAGCGTCGCGGTCGCTTCGGTCAGCCGGACGTCGAGGAAGACGAGCTCGTGGCGCGCAGCGCCGTTTGGCGCCGCGAGGAACTCCCGGTCTTAGGGCTTGCTGCTGAAGACGGCGACTCTCATGGACGGAACCGGGCCACCTTGCCCCCCATGCCTTTATCCTTGCCGCAAAAACGAGGTCGAGCGTGAGCCCCAGCCAGATCGCCAACTACGCCGTCGAGGCGACGACGAACATCCAGATCCTGCAAAGCCTGCTGCTGGTCGCGACGATCGTCGTCGTGCTTGTGGCGGTGCTGTACGCGCGTCTGCGCCGCAGGACACGTGCCTTCTCCCGCCGCGACGCGCAACATGCGCGCAACCTCGCCGCGCGCTCGGAGGAGATCGCGCGGCTCGAGGCACGGATCGCCGACTACGTCGAGATGGAAGAGGGCGTCGAGGAGCTGAAGAACGAGGTGCGCCGCGCCGACGCGATCCGCGGCAAGAGCGAGGAGCGCCTGCGCCAGCAGAACGCCGAGATCGAGCGCGTGAAGACCGAGGCGGTCGGTCGCATGGCCGAGCTCGAACGGCTGAGGAAGATCGTCGAGCACGTCGACGGGCTCTGAGGACCACATGCGCCACGTCCTCTTCGCCCTCCTGCTCGCCGGGTCCGCTTCGACAGGCGCCGCGGAGCCGGTGACGCTGGTCGCGGCCGACGGCGTCAAGGTCTTCGGCACGCTCTGGCGCGCGGCGGGAGAGAAGCCGCCGCTCGTCCTCGCATTCCACCAGGCCGGCTCGAGCGCCGGCGAATACGAGCCGATCGCGCCGCGCCTCGTCGCCGCGGGCTACACGGTGCTGGCCATCGATCAGCGCTCGGGCGACGCCATGTACGGGCCCAATCGCACCGCCCGCGCGTTCGGCCGCGAGGCGAGCTACGACGAGGCGCTGCCGGACCTCGAGGCCGCGCTCGCATGGGGACGCGCCGAGGCGAAGGGCGCGCCGGTCGTCGTCGTCGGCTCGAGCTACTCGGCAGCGCTGGTGTTCGTGCTCGCGGCGGCGCATCCCGGCGACATCGCCGCGCTGGTCGCGTTCTCTCCGGACGAGTACCTTGCGAAGCCGCACGAGGTCGCACGCGCCGCTGCGAAGGTCACCATGCCGGTGTGGATCGACCAGGCATCGAGCGCCGCGGAGATCGGCCGCGCGGCGGCGATCCTCAAGGCCGTGAAGAGCGCGGACAAGACGCAGCTCGTCGGCAAGGGGACGTCGATCCACGGCGCGTCGACATTGCGTTCCGACAAGAACCCGTCCGGCGCCGAAGCCCAATGGACCGCCTTGCTCGCGTTCCTCGGTCGCGTCGCCGGCGTGCGCTGATCCCGTGGCGGCAGGAAGCGACGCATGACGACATCCGTTTCTTCGCCCACCCAGTGCTGCATCGCCGGCGGCGGGCCCGCCGGCATGATGCTCGGCTACCTCCTCGCGCGCGCCGGCGTGCGCACGGTTGTGCTCGAGAAGCACGCCGACTTCCTGCGCGACTTCCGCGGCGACACGGTGCATCCGTCGACGCTGCGCGTGATGGACGAGTTGGGCCTGCTCGACGCCTTTCTCGAGCGGCCGCACCAGCGCCTCGAGGTGGTCGGCGGCTGGTTCGGCCAGGAGCACGTGCAGCTCGGCGACTTCCGCGGCCTGCCCGAGCGCTACGCCTTCATCGCGCTCATGCCGCAGTGGGAGTTCCTCGATTTCCTCGCCGGCGAGGCGCGCAAGCTTCCCGCTTTCGAGCTGCGCATGCGCGCCGAGGTGACCGGCCTGATCGAGGCCGACGGCCGCGTCGACGGCGTGCGCGGACATTCGCCCGACGGCGACTTCGAGGTGCGCGCCGATTGCACGATCGGCTGCGACGGGCGCCGCTCGACCGTGCGCGACGCTGCCTGCCTGCCGGTCGAAGACATCGGCGCGCCGATCGACGTGCTGTGGTTTCGCGTCCGCCGCGATCCGGCAGAGGCCGACAGCAGCCTGGCCCGCGTCGCGCCCGGCCACTTCGTCGTCACGATCGACCGCGGCGACTACTGGCAATGCGCCTTCGTCATCGCCAAGGGCGGCGCCGACGCGCTTATGCAGAGCGACATCGCATCCTTCCGCGCCCAGGTGCTCGCAGCGGCGCCGCTGCTCGTCGCCCACATCGACGACGTGCGCTCGTGGGACGACGTCAAGCTGCTCACCGTGAGCGTCGACCGGCTGACGCAGTGGTCGAAGCTGGGGCTCCTCTGCATCGGCGACGCGGCGCACGCGATGTCGCCGATCGGCGGCGTCGGCATCAACCTCGCGATCCAGGATGCGGTCGCCACGGCGAACCTGCTCGCGACCCGGCTGCGCGACGGCACCGCCGATGCAGAGGCCCTCGACGCCGTGCGCCAGCGTCGCCTCTGGCCGACCAAGGCGACCCAGGCAGCGCAGGTCGGCATCCAGAACAACGTGCTCGTGCCGGTGATGAGCGGCGTCGACGCCAAGCTGCACGTGCCGTTGCCGATCCGCCTCATCACCGCGGTGCCGACGCTGCAGCGCATCGTCGCCCGCCTGCTCGGCATGGGCGTGCGGCCCGAGCACGTGCGCTCGCCCGCGGCCTGAGCGTCGTCGCTACCGGATCGCGTTCGAGACGGCGAGCCAGAGCGGAATGCTGACCATGCCGAGCAGCGTCGACACGGTGACGAGGCCGGCGACGAAGCGCCCGTCGCCGCCCATGCGCACGGCCAGCACGTAGGCGCTGGCGGCGGTCGGCAGCGACGCGAACAGGACGACGATCGCGCGCTGGTCGGCCGGCAACGCGAGCACGGTGACGGCGCCGAGCGCGACCGCCGGCATCGCCACGTGCTTGATCGCGAGCAGCGCGGTGGCGAGGCCGCCCGAGTTCTTGAGCGCCCCGAACGCGAGCCCGGCGCCGACCGACATCAGGCCGAGCGGCAACGCGGCGGTGCCGATGCGCTGCAGCGTCGTCGCGACGGCGTCGGGCAGCGTCAGGCCGATCGCGTTGGCGGCGAGGCCGGCGAGCGTGCTGATGATGAGCGGGTTCTTGGCGAGCTCGCGCCATGTCGACTGGCCGCCGTGGCGCGCGAGTGGCCAGACCGCGGCGATGTTGCAGATCGGCACGCAGAGCGCGATCAGCAGCGCCATCCAGGCCAGCCCCTGCGCGCCGCCGAGGCGCTCCGACAAGGCCAGGGCGATGTACGAGTTGAAGCGGTACGCCACCTGCGCGCCCGAGGCGTGGCGGCGCGCATCGACGCCGGGCCAGCGGCCGAGCGCGAGCGCGAGGGCGATGCCGACGGCGAGCATCGCCAGCGCCGCGAGTGCGAGCTTGGCGGCCTGCGCCGGCTGCAGCGGGCTCTTGACGATCGAGTTGAAGAGCAGGACCGGGAACAGCAGGTAGTAGACGAGACGCTCGACCGCGTCCCATACCGGCCGGTCGAGGGCCGTGCGCCTGCAGATGACCCAGCCGACGAGGATGAGCAGGAAGTCGGGCAGGAGCAGCAGCGGGTTCGACACGGCGCGGAGTGTGCCCTGATGCCTCGCGACGCGCCGACGGGCGCGACATCGTGAGCGGTCGGGCGACAGTCAGGCCGGCGGCACGCTGCCGCGATGGATCTCTTCCTCGCCGCTGCGCCGCAGCAGCTCGAAGAGCTTCTTCCGGATCAGCATGCCCGGCCGGTCGCTGTCCATCGAGTACTCGACGCCGCGCCGGCGCGGATCGATCGCCGCGTCGGGGTCGGTCGACTCGAGGATGTCCTTGTCCTCGCGCGTGATCTCGTCGTCGAAGTCGATCAGCATCTGCGCGGCGCAGTCGGCCTCGGTGTCATTGCGGAACAGCCATTGGCAGAGCTGCATCCGGCCGTCGTCGATCGGCGTGAAGCAGTTGATGATGATGTGGCGGATGCCCGAGGGATATTCGATGTCGAGGCGGCGCGAGAACGGCAGGAAGTAGGCGTTGCGCATGTGGCGCGTCGTCACCTCGTCGGTCACGCCGCTGATGCGCTGGAACTTCACCGGGTTCGCCGCCGGGATGGTCGTCTGCGCGTAGAAGCCCGTCTCGCTCTCGACGATCTCGTACTTGCTCGGCGCCGGCTGCGCCGCGACGCCGAAGGTCGCGCGGTGGACGAAGCTGAAGTGCGAGTTGTCGAAGCTGTTCTCGAGCGCGCGCATCGGGCTCGTGTTCCAGGTCTCGTAGAACTGGAAGATCGTGCGGTAGGCCGGGTCGTCGAACTCGGGCACGCTCGGGATGTCGGCGATCGGCTCCTCGAGCGCGACCCAGGCATAGCCGTAGCGCGCGGTGCACGCGTAGG
>JAYTHL010000069.1:0-1928 GCA_043732605.1 Rhizobacter sp.
TGGCCTTGCTGTTCCTCGACGTCGATCGCTTCAAGAGCATCAACGACACCTTCGGCCACGAGGCCGGCGACAAGCTGCTCAAGGTCTTCGCCGGCCGCATGCAGGGCGCGGTGCGTCAGTCAGACACCGTGGCGCGGCTCGCCGGCGACGAGTTCACGATCATCCTCGAGCAGCTCGGCAGCGTCGCCGACGCCAGGGCGATCGCGGCCAAGCTGGTCGAGTCGCTGCGCCAGCCGGTCGCGCTCGCGGGCCGGATGGTCGAGGTGACGGCGAGCATCGGCGTGGCGATGTGCGCGCCTGGCGACAGCGACGACGCCGCCCTGCTGCGCCGCGCCGACGAGGCGCTCTACGAGGCCAAGCGGCGCGGCCGCGACGGCTTCCACTGCGCCGAGGGCGACACGCCCTTCGAGTCGGGCGCCTTGCCCGGCAGCGTCGCGATCCACTAGCACACTGGCGTCGCCGGCGCCGAAGCGCCGGCCCGCTTTCACGGTCGGGCGCGGTCCTTCAGGAGCTGCGCCGCGGCGCGCACCGCGAGCGTGTAGCCCTGCGGGCCGAGGCCGAGGATCACGCCGTCGGCGATGTCGGACAGGTACGAGTGGTTGCGGAACGACTCGCGCTTGTGAATGTTGCTGATGTGGATCTCGATGAACGGGATCGCGACCCCGGCGAGCGCGTCGCGCAGGGCGACGCTGGTGTGCGTCAGGCCGCCCGGGTTGATGACGATGCAGGCCACGCCCTCGCCGCGCGCGGCCTGGATGCGGTCGATCAGCTGGCCTTCGTGGTTGCTCTGGAACGCGAGCAGCTCGTGGCCGAGCGACGTCGCCTCGGCGCGGCAGGCCGACTCGACGTCGGCGAGCGTCGTCGTGCCGTAGACCGCAGGCTCGCGCGTGCCGAGCAGGTTGAGGTTCGGGCCGTTGACGAGGAGGATCTTCATGGCGGCCGGCTCAGATGTCGAAGAACACGGTTTCGCCCTCGCCCTGGAGGCGGATGTCGAAGCGGTAGACGAGCGCGCCGCCGTCGCCCTTCGCGTCGAGCCGCTCGGCGACGAGCGTCGTGCGACGCGCTTCCCACTCGATGATGTTGAGCACTGCGTCCCGGGCGTTGGCCTCGGCCTCGTCGCCGAAGTAGATGCGCGTGTTCAGGCCGATGTTGATGCCGCGGGCGACGATCCAGGCGTTGACGTGCGGCGCCATGAAGCGGCCGTTGCGGCCCTCGACCGGGCCGGGCTTGATCGTGTCGAAGGCGTAGACGCCGCTCTCGAAGTCGGTGCAGGCGCGGCCCCAGCCGCGGAAGTTCGGATCGATCGCCTTGCCGGGTTGCCGGTCGCCCGGATGCGCGTACTTGCCTTCGGCGTTGGCCTGCCAGATCTCGATCAGGACGTCTTTCAGCACCGTGCCGATGCCGTCGAAGACACGGCCCTCGATGCGGATGCGCTGCCCCTTCGTGCGCTCGTTCGCGAGCACGTGGCCGAAGTTGTTCTCGAAGATGTCGAAGCCCGCGACCTCGGGCGCCAGGCCGATGTGGACGTAGGGCCCGGCGGTCTGCGACGCCGTCTCGCGCCGCACGACGAGCTGGTCGGCGCTCATTGCGGCCTCCCTTCGGCGGTCTTCTGGACGTTGTTCTCGAACAGCGTCGCGCGCCGGCCGCGCAGGACGATGTCGAAACGGTAGGCGCGGCTGTCGATCGGCACGAAGGCGCCGATGTCCTGCAGCGCGATCAGGCCGCGGATCTGCTCCTCGCTCGGCACCACACCGAGGATCGGACAACTCCGGATCAGCGGATCGCCCTCGAAGTACATCTGCGTGACGAGGCGCTGGACCCAGCCGTCACCCGAGACCCCGTAGTGGATGTGGGCCGGGCGCCAGTCGTTGACACGGTTGCGCCAGGGATACGGCCCCGGCTTGATCGTGCGGAAGGCGTAGTAGCCG
>JAYTHL010000070.1:0-6665 GCA_043732605.1 Rhizobacter sp.
ATGGCCGCCAGCGCCGTGGGACGGATGTCGAGTTCGACGCCGTCCATCATGAACAGCTTCTGGTACTGCTTGACCAGCGCATTCTTGGGCTCGGTGAGGATCTGCACCAGGGCGTCCTCGGTGAGCTCGCCCAGCGTGGCCACCACCGGCAGGCGGCCCACCAGCTCGGGGATGAGGCCGAACTTGATGATGTCTTCCGGCTCGACCTCGCGGAACAGGTCGGTGACGCGGCGCTCGTCCTTGCTGTGCACGGTGGCGCCGAAGCCGATGCCCGAACGCTCGGTGCGGCCGCGGATGACCTTCTCGAGGCCGTCGAACGCGCCGCCGCAGATGAACAGGATGTTGGTGGTGTCGATCTGCAGGAAGTCCTGGTTCGGGTGCTTGCGCCCGCCCTGCGGCGGCACGCTGGCCATGGTGCCTTCCACCAACTTGAGCAAGGCCTGCTGCACACCCTCGCCCGAGACGTCGCGCGTGATGCTGGGGTTGTCGGACTTGCGGCTGATCTTGTCGATCTCGTCGATGTAGACGATGCCGCGCTGCGCGCGCTCGACGTCGTAGTTGCAGTTCTGCAGCAGCTTCTGGATGATGTTCTCGACGTCCTCGCCCACGTAGCCGGCCTCGGTCAGCGTGGTGGCGTCGGCGATCACGAACGGGACGTTGAGCAGCCGCGCGAGCGTCTGGGCGAGCAGCGTCTTGCCCGAGCCCGTGGGGCCGATGAGCAGGATGTTGCTCTTGCTCAGTTCCACCTCGTCCTTCGAGGTGGACATGTGCTTCAGGCGCTTGTAGTGGTTGTACACCGCCACGGACAGGATGCGCTTGGCAGGGTCCTGTCCGATCACGTAGCTGTCGAGACTCGCCTTGATTTCCGACGGCATCGGCAGGTCGGACTTCGACGTCTTCGCAGCCGCGCCTTCGGCCGGCACTTCATCACGAATGATGTCGTTGCACAGCTCGATGCATTCATCGCAGATGAACACCGACGGGCCGGCGATCAGCTTCTTGACCTCGTGCTGGCTCTTTCCGCAGAAGGAACAGTACAAGACCTTTTCGGCGGAGGTGCCCTTCTTATCTGCCATGGACGTGCTTCAAGCCTCGTGAGAAAGTTTCGAATGGATGATAGACCAAGCCTGCCGTCGCGTCGTCACGCGCGGCTGGAGACGACCAGGTCGACCAAGCCGTAGGTCTTGGCTTCTTCGGCGGACATGAAATAGTCGCGCTCGGTGTCCTTCTCGACCTTTTCCAGCGACTGCCCGGTGCGCTCGGCAGTGATCTTGTTCATCTGCTCGCGAGTCTTCAGGATCTCGCGGGCATGGATCTCGATGTCGGTCGCCTGACCCTGCGCGCCGCCCGAGGGCTGATGGATCATCACGCGCGAGTTCGGCAGCGCCATCCGCTTGCCCTTGGCGCCGGCCATCAGCAGGAACGAGCCCATGCTCGCGGCGATGCCCATGCACATCGTCGAAACGTCGGGCTTGACGAACTGCATCGTGTCGTAGATCGACAGGCCGGCGCTGACCGAGCCGCCGGGCGAGTTGATGTAGAGGTGGATGTCCTTGTCGGGGTTCTCGCTCTCGAGAAACAGCATCTGCGCGACGACGAGGTTCGCGGTCTGGTCCGTCACCGGGCCGACCAGGAAGATCAGCCGCTCGCGCAGGAGCCGGCTGTAGATGTCGTACGCCCGCTCACCCCGTCCCGACGTCTCGATGACGATCGGCACCATTCCCAGGCCTTCGGTCTCCAGCGCGCTCATTGCTCTTCCTTGTCCACTGTCATGTTCGCCATCTCGGGGCCGATTATGTAGGCGCAAGAGCGCCCGCTCGACGACCCGACTGCCCGTTCGGCCAGCGCCCGGCTCAGCCGGCCATCAGCTCGTCGAACGGGACGGCCTTGTCGGTCGCCTTGGCCTGCGCGAGCACATGGGCTGCGACGTTGTTCTCGACCACGACGGCTTCGACCTCGGCCATGCGGTTGCGGTCGCTCAGGTACCAGCGCATCACCTCGCCCGGCTTCTCGTAGCTCTGCGAGAGCTCCTCGATGTGCGCCTGCAGCTGCTCGGGCTTGGCCTGCAGGTTCTGGCTGCGGACGAGCTCGGCGACGACGAGGCCGAGGCGCACGCGACGCTCGGCCTGGTCGTGGAACATCTCGGGCGGGATCGGCGCCGTCTCGGCATCCTTCACGCCGCGCTTTTTCAGGTCGCCGCGCATCTGCTCGACCATGCGCTCGACCTCGCCGGCAACGAGCGCCTTCGGGACCTCGAGCTCGGCCACCTTGACCAGCGCTGCCATGACGCTCGCCTTGTTGCGCGACTGGACGCGGAACTTGACCTCGCGGTCGAGGTTCTTGCGCACGTCGGCGCGCAGCGCCTCGACCGTGCCGCCGCCGATGCCGAGCGCCTTGGCGAGCGACTCGTCGACCGGCGGCAGATGCTGCGCCTCGACCTTCTTCACGGTGACGACGAAGTCGGCTTCCTTGCCGGCGACCTCCTTGCCCTGGTAGTCGGCCGGGAACTGGAGCGGGAATGTCTTGGAGTCGCCCGTGCGCATGCCACGGACGGCCTTGTCGAACTGCTCAAGCATCTGGCCTTCGCCGATCACGAACTGGAAGGCGTCGGCCTTGCCGCCGTCGAAGGCAACGCCGTCGACCGAGCCGAGGAAGTCGATCGTCACGCGATCCCCCTCGGTCGCGCCTTCGGCGGCCGGACGCTGCTGGAACGTGCGCCGTTGCTTCCTCAGGATCTCGATCGTCTTGTCGACGGCGTCGTCGGTGACCTCGGTCGTGACGCGCTCGACCTCGGCCGTCGACAGATCGCCGAGCTTGACCTCGGGATAGACCTCGAAGGTCGCGTCGAAGGCGACTTCGCCTTCGGGCGCGCCGGCCTTCTCGGTGATCCGCGGATTGCCGGCGACGCGCAGCTTGGCCTCGTTGACGGCGTCGTTGAAGACCTGACCGACCTTGTCGTTGAGCACTTCGCTCTGCACCGAATAACCGTAGCGCTGGGAGACGACGCTCATCGGCACCTTGCCCGGGCGAAAGCCGGCGGCCTTGACCGTGCGCGACAGGCGGCGCAGGCGCGATTCGACTTCCGAGGCGATCGTCGCGGCCGGCAGCGACAGGGTGATGCGGCGCTCGAGCTTGTCGAGGGTTTCAACGTGGACGGACATGATGTGTGCAGACTTTCTTGTGGGCTGGTGCGCGGGGTCGGACTCGAACCGACACGCCGGTGAAGGCGTCAGGACCTAAACCTGGTGCGTCTACCAATTTCGCCACCCGCGCGGCGTGAGCAAGGAAGGAGTCGATGGCGCCGTCTGACGGGCCGCGGAGCGACTCCGTCGCGGCGTTAGTTTACCCGCCGCCTCGCCCGCGCCGGCGTCGTGCGCCGGGCAAATCGCCGTCGCCGGGCGCGAATTCGCGTCCGCCGTGGAGAATCGTGCCGATGGGCGTGGACCATTACGAGAACTTCCCGGTGGCGTCCTGGCTCTGCCCGCCGGCATTGCGTCCGCCGATCGTCGCGATCTACCGCTTCGCCCGCACCGCCGACGACATCGCCGACGAAGGCACGGCGACGAGCGCGGAGCGGCTCGCCGACCTGGGGGCCTTTCGCGCCGATCTCGACGCGATCGCGAACGGGCAGCCGCCGTCGGCACGCTGGCCGGACATCTTCGAACCGCTGGCCCGCGCCATCGCCGCGCATCGACTGCCGATCCCGCTGCTCGCCGCCCTGCTCGATGCCTTCGCCCAGGACTCGACCAATCCGCGCTACGCCGATCGCGACGATCTCGTCGACTACTGCCGCCGCTCGGCCGATCCGATCGGGCGCCTGCTGCTGCATCTCTACGGCATCGACGATCCCGGCGCTTTGACTCGGTCCGATGCGATCTGCACCGCGCTCCAGCTCGCCAACTTCTGGCAGGACCTGGGCGTCGACGCCGCGCGCGGCCGGCTCTACGTCACCGAGGCCGATGCGCGCCGGTACGGCATCGACCTCGCCGACGTGCTGGCGCGACGCGACAGCGCGGCCTTGCGCGCGCTCGTCCTCGAGCTGGTCGCCTGGACGCGCGAGCGCATGCTGGCCGGCGCCCCGCTCGTCCACGCCATCGCGGGGCGCGCGGGCTGGGAGCTCCGGCTCGTCGTCCAGGGTGGCTTGCGCATCCTCGAGAAGGTGGAGCGCCTCGGCGGCGCAACGCTCGCCACCCGGCCGACGCTCGGCCTCGTCGACGCGCCGGTCATCGGCTGGCGCGCGCTCGCCCGATGACCCCCGAGCAATACGTGCAGGAGAAGGCGGCTGCAAGCGGCTCGAGCTTCTACTACGCCTTCCTCTTCCTGACGCCGCCGCGCCGCGCCGCGATCACGGCGTTCTATGCGTTCTGCCGCGAGGTCGACGACGTCGCCGACGAGGTCAGCGACCCGGGCGTCGCGGCGACCAAGCTGGCGTGGTGGCGCAGCGAGGTCGCCTCGGCGTTCGCTGGCAAGCCGAGCCATCCTGCCATGCACGCGCTGATGCCGCACGCGCCCGCCTACGGCATCGAGGCCTCGCATCTCCTCGCCGTGATCGAAGGCTGCCAGATGGACCTCGACCAGTCGCGCTTCCTCGACTATCCCGGGCTGGCAAAGTACTGCGACCTGGTCGCCGGCGTCGTTGGCGAGGTCGCCGCCAACATCTTCGGCCGCAACCAGGCTTCGACGCTCGCGTACGCGCACAAGCTCGGCCTGGCGATGCAGCTCACCAACATCATCCGCGACGTCGGCGACGACGCGCGCCGCGGCCGCATCTACCTGCCGATGAGCGAGCTGAAGCAGTTCGACGTCAAGGCGGCCGAGCTGCTCGAGCGGCGCTACAGCGACCGCTTCACCGCGCTGATGCGTTTGCAGGCGGAGCGCGCGCATCGCGTCTACGACGAGGCGATCGCCCTGCTCGGCGACGACGACCGGCGCGCCCAGAAGCCCGGGCTGATGATGGCCAACATCTACCGCGAGCTGCTGCGCGAGATCGAGGCCGACGATTTCGCGGTCCTGCACCAGCGCATCTCGCTCACGCCGATCCGCAAGCTCTGGATCGCGATGCGCACCAACTGGCGCGGTCGGTGAGCGCAGGCGCCGGCGCGTGACGGGCAAGCTGCACGTCGCCGTCATCGGCGCCGGCTGGGCCGGGCTCGCGGCGGCGGTCGAGGCGAGCCGGTGCGGCGCGCGGGTGACGCTCTTCGAAATGGCGCCGGCGGCGGGCGGCCGGGCGCGCGGTGTCGTGTCGCACGGCGCCGTGCTCGACAACGGGATGCACATTTGCATCGGCGCCTATGTCGAGACGCTGCGATTGATGTCGGCGCTGGGTGTCGCGGAATCGACGGCGTTCCTGCGCATGCCGCTCACGCTCGTCGACGCTGCCGGGCGTGGCCTGCGAGCGCGCCCCGGTCCGCCGGCGATCGCATTCGCGCTCGCCGTGCTGCGACGAGCCGATTGGCGCTGGCGCGATCGCCTCGGTCTTTTGCATCGCGCCGCCCGCTGGCAACTCGGCGGCTTTCGCTGCCCGGCGCAGGCCACGGTCGCCGATCTGTGCAACGGCCTGAGCGAAGCAGTCCGCCGCGATTTCGTCGAGCTGCTCTGCGTCGCCGCGCTCAACACGCCGATGGCCGAGGCGAGCGGCCAGGTGTTCCTGCGCGTCCTGCAGGACAGCCTGTTCTCGGGACCGGGCTCGGCCGATCTGATGTTGCCGAAAGCGAGTCTCTCGGAGCTCGTCCCCGCGCCTGCGCTGGCTTCGCTCGTCCGGAGCGGCGTGACAGTCCGGCTGGGCCACCGCGTCGACCGGATCGAGCGTGACGGCCCGGGCTGGCGCGTCGACGACATCGGCGTCGACCGCGTCGTCGTCGCTGCCAGCGCGATCGAAGCCGCACGACTTCTGTCGCCGCACGCCGGCGCGTGGGCCGAGACCGCCGCCGCGCTGCGCTACGAGCCGATCGTCACCGTCTACGCGCGCAGCGAGGGCTGCGTGCTGCCGGAGCCGATGCTCGCGCTGGCCGCCGACGCACATCGCCCGGCGCAGTTCGTCTTCGATCGCGGACAACTCGGCGGCGACGCAGGCCTGCTGGCGTTCGTCGTCAGCGGCGCTGCGCCGTGGGTCGAGCGCGGCGCCGCTGCGACCGAGACGGCCGTGCTCGCCCAGGCCGCGGCCGAGCTCGGCCCTCACCTCGCCGCGCCGCTGCAGGTGGCG
Organism: Rhizobacter sp.; assembly: GCA_043732605.1. Classification (GTDB taxonomy): domain Bacteria; phylum Pseudomonadota; class Gammaproteobacteria; order Burkholderiales; family Burkholderiaceae_C; genus Schlegelella_A. The sequence continues at coordinate 6,203 of JAYTHL010000070.1, forward strand.
CGGACGATGGTCGAGAAGCGCGCGACCTTCGCCTGCGTGCCGCGGCTGAAGCGTCCGCCGATGGCCGTCGGCCCGGGACTGTTCGCGGCCGGCGACTACATCGACGGCCCCTACCCTGCGACGCTCGAAGGCGCGGTGCGCAGCGGCCTTGCGGCCGCGCACGCCGCGGCGCGGTGATCGGGCGAGAATCGCGCCATGAGAAAGAGCGAGGGCCGCAGCATCACGATCCAGGTGCTCGAGCGCGCCTTCGGCCTGCTCGACCTGCTCGCCTCGCACCAGGAACCGGTCGCGCTCAAGCAGATCAGCGAGCAGAGCGGACTGCATCCATCGACTGCGCACCGCATCCTCAACGATCTGACGATCGGCCGCTACGTCGATCGACCCGAGCCCGGGAGCTATCGCCTCGGCATGCGCCTGCTGGAGCTCGGCAACCTCGTCAAGGCGCGGCTCGATGTGCGCGACG
>JAYTHL010000071.1:0-1916 GCA_043732605.1 Rhizobacter sp.
CTGGAACGCTTCGAGTTCGACCCCACGACCAGCCAGGGACGGTTCGATGCGCAGCTGCGCCGCGGCACGCTGGCCGTGATCTCCGGGCGCATCGCCAAGAAGTCGCCGCAGGCGATGACGGTGCGCACGCCGTCGGCGGTGCTCGGCGTGCGCGGCACCGAGTTCGTCGTGTCGGTCGATGAGTAGCTGGCTGCGGCGCGCGGCCGGCGTCGTGCTCGTCGGATTGGTCGCGGCCTGCGCTGCACCGAAGGAGCAGGTCGTGCTGCTGCCGAACCCGGCGGGGCTGGCGACGGCCGTCACGGTGAGCCAGGGCGAGCGCCAGGTCGTGCTGGACGCGCCCTATGCTGCGGCCCGGCTGCGTCGCGGCGGCCCCGAGGCGTTCGCCTCGAACGCGCAGGACGTGAAGACGCGCTACGGCGCCGCGCTCGCGGCGCAGCCCTTGCTGCCGAAGCAGTTCACGCTCTTCTTCATCGACGGCAAGGACGAGCTCACGGACGAGTCGAAGCTGATCGTCGACGGCGTCTTCGCCGAGATCGCCAAGCGGCCGGTGCCCGACGTGATCGTCATCGGCCACACCGACACCGTCGGCAACGATGCCGCGAACGACCTGCTCTCGCGCCAGCGCGCCGACGTCGTGCGCGCCGGATTCGTCGCGCGCGGGCTCGCGACCGACAAGGTCCTCACCGTCGGCCGCGGCAAGCGCGAGCCCGCGGTCGCGACCGGCGACGGCGTCGCCGAGCCGCGCAACCGGCGCGTCGAGATCCTGGTGCGCTGACGGCGCGTTCATCGGGTCGGGCCGTTCCAGCGCAAGGCCAGGATCGTCAGGTCATCGTTCGGCTCGGTGCCGACCTCGAAGGCGAGCACGTCGGCCTGCAAGGTCTCGACCAGCGCGTGCACCGAGGCGCCGTCGTGGAGAGCGCCGATCATCAGGCGCTCGACGCGCTCGTGTCCGTACAAGGCGCCGGCCGGGTCCTGGGCTTCGGCGACGCCGTCGGTCATCAGGCACAGCACCTCGCCCGGTGCGAGCCGGCAATGCGCGCTGCGGTAGTCGAAGTCGGGCATGGCGCAGAGCGGCGGGCCGTCGCCGTCGACGATGCGGCCCGGCCGTGATTCGCCCGGTCGCAATCGATACGGGTTGTCGTGGCCGGCGTTGCAGTACGACAGCTCGCCGCTCTGCAGATCGAGGATCGCGGCGAACATCGTGACGAAGAGCATCTCGGCGTTGTCGCGCGAGACCTCGGCGTTGGCCGCGGTCATGATGGCGCCGATGTCGGCGTGCGGAGCGCGCAGCATCGCGCCCTTGTAGAGCGCCTTGCTCACGGCCATGAAGATCGACGCAGACAGCCCCTTGCCGGCGACGTCGCCGATCAGCAGGAAGAGGCGATCGCCGTCGAGCTTGAAGAAGTCGTAGAGATCGCCGCCGACCTCGCGCGCCGGCGTCAGCGCGGCGTGGAGATCGACGCGGTCGTCGCCCGCCAACAGGTCGGCGCGCGGCAGGCTCGCCGACTGGATGCGCTGCGCCGCCTCGAGCTCGCCGGCGATGCGCGCGCTCTGCTCGCGCTGCTCCTGCACGACGCCTTCGAGCGAACGGCGCTGGCGGATCGATTCGGTGAGCGCGAGCATGAGCAGCACGCCGAACAGCAGCAGCAGCGAAACGACGGGCGTCGCCGCGTCGAGCAGCAGGCCGCGCGTGCGAAAGACCGCGTAGGCGCAGAGCAGCGGCGCGATGACGAGCACCGCCATCAGCGTGCCGACGCGGCGCGGCGAGCGGCGCGGCAGCATCCACGCGAGCAGCGATCCTCCGAACAACACCAGCAGCGCCTCGGCGCCCGTCGCCCACGCCGGCCGGCGCAAGGTCGTGCCGTCGATCAGGTTCTCGAGCAGCTGCGCCTGGATCTCGCTGCCCGACATGCGGT
>JAYTHL010000072.1:0-18896 GCA_043732605.1 Rhizobacter sp.
GTGACACCCGGGTTGGCCGGCGTGTTCTCCTCGGAGAAGTTGGCAGCGTCGATGAAGACCAGTCCGCCGCCTTCATGCGTGCGCGACAACGGCATCAGATCGGACGCGAGGAAGCCCGCGTACTTGCCCTTCGGGTCCATGTCGCGCGGGTGCAGGAAGCTGTTGCCGCTGCTGTGCGCGCCGTACAAGACGAACATGTCGGTGCCGTCCGGCTTCGCACGGAACACCTTGAAGTGGTTGCGGCCGCCGACGTGGTCCCAGCGCGAGAACATGATGTCGCCGTTCTGGCGCACCGTCGGATTGCGGTCGTGACTCTGGTTGAACGAGATCTGGGTGATGGCGCCGCCGTTGGCATCCATCGTGTGCAGGTTGAAGACGGTTTCGCGCTCGTACTCGTCCTGTGCCTTGTAGCTGCGGACGACGCCGTCCGCGCTGGTGATCTGCTTGACGCTCGACTTGGTCTGGCGGTTCGAGGTGAAGACGTAGCCGCGGCCTGCGGGCAGGTACGTCGGCTCGACGTCGTCGCCGGAGCTGGTGAGACGACGGAAGGTGCCGCCGGTGAGGCCGCCGGTCGTCATGTCGTATTCCCAGACGTTCCAGGAGCCGGTGCACGCGGGGACGGTGCCGATCATGGCGGTGTTCGTCGACGGGCAGCGCATCGAGAAGACGATCTTCTTGCCGTCGTACGAGACGTCGGGGCTCTGGACGTCGCCCACGCCTTGCGTGAACTGTGCGGTGACGTTGTGCTCGGTGGCACTCGCGGAGGACTTCTCGCGGATCATCAAGTCGCCACCGGCTGCGGTCGGGCCGCCGTTGGTCGGGTTGATGCGCATGGTGTTGGCGCGTTGAGCGTAGGCGATCGGCACGTCGCCGGCGACCGTGACGGTCGCCGAATCACTGCTGGTGCCGCTTCCGCAGCCCGCGAGCGTGCCCGCCAACGCTAAGACGCCGGCCCGTAACATTCCAGTCTCGACCTTGTTCATGCCTATCTCCCTGTGGTCTGTCGGTTCTCGATGCTTGCTCGTCACTGCCGGACCCGAGGCGCCGCCGCCAGCAGTCCGCTCGAGCAGTGAAGGTGTCCGTCGCCATCGACGACGACAGCGTCGACACCTCTCTGCGATTCGATCAACGTCAACCCGCGTTCGACGCCGAGTACGAAGACGATCTTCGACAGGGCTTCGCAGGTCAAGCCATCGTCGGCAAGAATCGTCACGCTTTGTATGCAGGACGGTGACTTGCCCGTCGAAGGATCGATGACGTGATGAAAACGCACGCCTTCGGCATCGAAGTAGCGTTCGTAGTCGCCCGAGGTCGAGATCGAGACGTCCTCGAGCGGGAGCATCGCGACGACCTGGCCCGTCTGGCGCGGATCGCGCACGCCGATCGTCCACGGCCGGCCACGCCTGTCGCCGATGACGCGGCTGTCGCCACCGGCGCTGACCATCGCGTGGGCGATGCCGCGCCCCCTCAGGATCGCCGCCGCGTTGTCGATGGCATGGCCCTTGGCGAAGCCGCCGAGATCGATGCGCATGCCCGGACGCGCGAAGCGCACGGTACGCGCCTGGCTGTCGAGCACGAGGTTGTGCCAGCCGACGGCGGCGCGCGCCGCAGCGAGCGCGGCCTCGCTCGGCTTGACGCGCTGGCGGTAGTCGTAGAGCTGGCCGACGGCGGCGAAGGTGATGTCGAAGGCGCCCGACGAGAGGCGCGAGAAGTCGGCGGCACGCGCGATCAGCCGAGCCATCTCGTGGCTCACCGGCACGGCGCGCGTGGCCGCATCGCGATTGACGATGGAGAGCTCGGACGTGGGCTTGTGCGGGCTCATCGTGCGGTCGATGCGATGCATCTCGTCCATCACCGCCGTGATCGCCGCTTCGCCCGCGTCGCGCTCGTCGCTCCAGAGCTCGACCGTGATGGCCGTGCCCATGATGGCTTCCTCGCGCTTCAGCCAGCCGCCCGCGAACGCAGCACCGACGACGCCGTCGACGGCACGACCTTCACGATGACCTGCCTTGGCGAGACTGAACACGGCTGGGCGCTTTCGCTGGAGTGAGGAGGGCCGGCGACGAATGGATACGTCTTCCGGTCCCGCCTCCCGCACGCAGATGACGTGCCCATGCGCCGCACCGTGAGAAAGGTCTCGCGTCGAACAATTCTTGGCAGCGGGGCTGCACTAGTTCACGGTAGCGCGAACTCGGCCGACGACTTTTCGGGACTTCTGCGTGCAGATGCGTGATCTGTGTCCGAACGCAACCGTGACGCTGTTCTCGCCGCGCCCCCGCGAACGCGGGAGCGCGGCGCCACGCGGCTACTTCGGATTCGACGCGGCGGGTGCGACCGGCGGCGCCGCGGCCGGCGGCGCCGGCTCGGCGTGCTTCTCGCCGCTGCAGCCCTTCACGTTCACGAGCTTCGCCGTCATCGTCGTGTTGACGAGCGAGCCCACCGCCTGCACGACCTGGCCGACGGCCAGGCACGTCGCGTTGCCTTCCATGTACGTGGCGTGCGACGCGTCGACCGTGTAGGTGCCCGCGGCGACGACAGGGCCGTCGGCACGGACCTGCGTGACGGTGAACGTGCCGTCGCTGTTGAGCGTGGCAATGGCACCATTGACCGCGTTGAACTTCTGCGCAGGGTTCTGCGCCAGCGATCCCGCCGACGGCGCTCCCTGGACGTCGATGTCGGAGGCGAGCACGACGGGCGCGCCGGCCGAGCCGCCGAGGCTGCCGTGGAAGGCGACCTTCACGCCGGCCGCGAGGTCGCCCGCCACGCCGTGCAGGAACTTCGCCGACGCGATGTCGACGACGACGCTGTTCGCGCCGGGGAGGAAGGTGGCGTCGTCGATCGCGACGGTGACGAGATGGCCGTTCACCGCGGTCACCTTGCCACCGCCGGCGACCACGGTCACCGCGACCGGCGGCACCGTGCGCTCGACGTGCACCACCGACGCGACGACCGTCACCGGATTGCCGGTGGTCGCGCCCGGCGTCACGGCGCCCTTGATCTCGACGTGCGCGCCGATGGCGATGCCGGCGAGCGCGACCGTCGCGCCGCTGCTTTCGTCGATCACGACGGCGTCGCTCGCGAGCGAGACCAGGATGCCCTTGCCGAGGCGGACGTCGTCGATCGTCATCGTCTGCTTCGCGAGGTCGATGCTCCGGACGACGCCGTTGACGTCGGCCTGCTGGTGCACGAACTTGTTGAAGGCGTCGACGGGCCGGGGCGCCTCGACTGTCGGCGTGACGAGGCCGGTGACCGCGTCGTAGCTGAACTTGGCGAGGTTGAAGTCGAGCACCAGCTGGCCGCTGGTCGCGGTGTCGAGGCCGACATTGCGCACGTGGACGACGACATCGGCGCCGGCGGGCGCGAGCTTCGCGGTGACGGTCGTGAGACCGTCGAGCGACACCAGGCGCACGCTGTTGACGAGCGTGACGCGCACCTCGTCGTAGACGCCGGCCTTGACGTCGGCCGTGGCGAGGAGATGGCCGACCGACGCGAGCGACGAGAGGTTCGCGACCACGGGCGCAGCGGCGGCATCGAGCAGCGTCACTTCGGCGCCGGTGGCGTCGACCGCGGTGATCTTCTCGATCGAGACCCAGACCTTCGAATACTCGGTGGCGAGGTTGTCGGTGATGTAGGTCTGCAGCGGCATGGACTGCGCCTGCACGCTTCCCGAGGCATCCGGCGCGGCGACGCCGGCGCTGCCGCCTCCGCCGCACGCGCCGAGGACGACCGTGGCGAACGCCAGCTGCAGCGCCAGGAGGCGATGCGGCGGCGACGTCGATGCGGCGCATCTGGCCGAGAAACGAGCGGTGGCAAAGGCCGACGAGCGGCGCGACGATGTCGTTGTTCCGAGGATCATGAAAGCTCCCGAAGGGTTAGCGGCTGACCGAGAAGTTCGATCGCGGCGGCATCCTAGGAGCGGGTCGTCGACGACAGATGCGCGCCGGGCGCCTGGCATCGCCGAGCGCGACATCCGTCGCGCACCGATGCGCGGCACGCGACGTGCGGTCGCCTCGCGTCGACAGGCGGTGAAAGCGCTCCCCGACGCGCGGTCGCCCGGAGGCGACCGGCGGGCTCAAGAAAACGGATCAGCGACGGCGCGCGTACCCCATGCGCTGGAACGTGCCGTCCTTGTCGATCAGCCAGTGCTTGAGCGCGCCGGCGACGTGCAGCGCCACGAGCGCGACGAGCACCCAGACGAGCGTGCCGTGGACATTGAAGAACTGCTCGGCGAGGTCGTGGTTCGGCTCGGCCCAGCGGGGCGTCGCCCGGCCGAACCACGCCACGCCCGACTTCGTGTACGACGCGCCGAGATAGCCGACGACCGGAATGACGATCATCAGCATGTACAGCAGCCAGTGCGTGACGACCGCCAGCCTGACCTGCCATTTCGGCATGCCGTCGGGCAGCGGTTCGGGTCTGTGCGCGAGTCGCCACACCAGCCGCAGCGCGACCAGCGAGAAGATCGTGAGGCCGATCGAGCGATGCAGGTCGAACCATTCCGCGGCGCCCGGCTCCTTCTCGATGAACAGCATTCGCCAGCCGAGCGCGGTGGTGAAGACGATCAGGAGGGCGACGACCCAGTGCAGCGCACGCGCGAGGACGCTGTAGCGCCACTGGGCGGGAGCGGGAGAGAAGGACACCTCCGAACGACGTCGTGTGTTCATGGATCGGAATCAGGCAGTCGTGGGGCAGTGCATTCTGGCCCACGAACGGCAGCCATCCCGACGGACTCGCGCAGCGAATCCGCCGGTCAGACCGGACGGCCCTCGAGATCGCGCAAATCGCGTCCCCTCGTCTCCGTTCCGTAGCGCAGCACGAGCGCCAGCGAGAGCACGACCGGCACGCCCGCGAGCAGCGCCGCCCACGCCAGTCCCGGCACGAGCCCGAGCAGGCTCAGCAACTGCGCCGCGAGGCCGCCGGCCTTCGTGCACGCTGCCACCCAGCCGGTGGCGCGACCACGCACCTGCAGCGGATAGCTTTCCGCCGCATACGGCAGGAGCATCGCGATGATCCCGTTGATGCCGACGATGAGGAGCGCGATCACCAGCACCGGGCTCGCATTCGCGGGCTCGGCGAGCTCGAGGTGGACGAGGCCGACGAGGCCGAGCGCACAGAGCGCGATCGACGCGACGAGCGCGCCCTTGCTGCTCCAGCGGCTGTACAGCCAGGCCGCGACGAACACCGTCGGCACTGCGATCAGCGCCGACGACGCGAGCAGCCCGCTCGACATCGCCATGCTGTAGCCCTTGGCGACGAGGTGCGCCGGCATCCACAGCAGCAGGCCGAAGTTGATGAGACCCCAGGCGAGCGCGACGACGCTGAGCGCGACGGTCTGCGCGACGTAGGCGCGCGGCACCGCGACGCGCGCCTCCACGCCGAGGCGCGACGCCGCTTCCCGCATCGGCGTGTCGGGGGACGTGCGGACGACGCAGCCGAACCGGCGCAGCACGTCGTGCGCCTCGCGCACCCGGCCGATCGCGAGCAGAAACTTCGGCGACTCGGGGATGAAGACGTTCAGGAAGATCAGCGCCAGTCCGGTCGGCAGGTTGAGGAACCAGAGAATCCGCCAGCTGAGCATCGGCACCAGCCACGCCGAGAGCGCGCTGGCCGCGAGATAGCCGCCTGCCGCACCGAGCCCACCGACCAGCACGAGCGCCCAGCCACGCTGCTTCGACGGCATCGTCTCTGCCAGCAGCGCGTAGGTCACGGGCAGCATGCCGCCCGCCGCCGCGCCCATGAGAAAGCACATGCCGACGTTCCACCAGAGCGAGGGCATCGCGCCGCAAATCGAGGTGCCGACGAACATCACCGCCGAGAGCAGGATCGACGCACGTCGCCCGTACAGATCGGCGAGCCAGCCCCAGACGACCGAGCCGACAACCGTGCCGCAGAGCGCCGCGAACGGCAGCCAAGCGACGGTCGCCGCCGAGACGCCGTACTCGCTGCGCATGCCGGGCACGACGAAGCCGAGGCTCGCCGGCTTCATCACGTCGATGACGAGGGCGATGGTGAGCACGACCATCAGCCGCCAGTGCGCCGGCCCGAGCACCGCATCCTCCGGTGCGCCGATCTCGACCGCCGGGTCGAGCGGCGGATGACGCAGGCTCGCGCCCTTCGGCAGCAGGCCGTAGCCGGCGACGACGAGGCCGGCGACGATCAGCGCCATGCCCCAGAGCATGCCGGCGTCCATCGCCATGTCGGCGAGGCGAAAGCCCATGTCGCGGCCCATCCAGTACATGGGCAGGTGCAGGACGACGCCGGCGGTCACGGCGACGCAACCGGCGACGAAGGCCCAGAGATGGCGCCGGTCGGCGAGAACGCGCGGTGGGCTCATGCGCGCGAACGCGCCAGCGAAACGATCCGCGTCAATCCAGCTTCCACTTGTTGTCGACGACCTTCACGACGACGCGCGCGCGCTGGTCGAGGCCGAGGTGGTCGTTCTTCGACATGGTGACGACGCCGTTCGAGACGTGCAGGTCGCGCAGGCCTTCGAGCGCATCGCGCAGCGCGACGCGGAACTCGCGCGTGCCGGGCTGGCCCTTCTTCGCCGCGATCGGAATCGCCTGCGCGAGCTCGAGCCACGCGTCCCAGGTGTACGAGCCGAAGGCCGACACGGTGCCCGCGCCATTGACGCTCTCGTAGCGCTTGACGTAGTCGAGCGCGACGGCCTTGGCCGGATGATCGGCCGGCAGCGACGCCGCGACGACGACCGGGCTGGTCGGCACGAACATGCCTTCGATGTCCTTGCCGCCGACACGCAGGAAGTCGTTGTTGGCGACGCCGTGGTTGAAGTAGACACTGCCCTTGTAGCCGCGCTCGACGAGGTTGCGTGCCGGCAGCACGGCCGGCGTGCCCGAGGCGCCGATGACGACCATGTCGGGGTTGGCGGCCATCAGCTTGAGCACCTGCGCGGTGACGCTCGTGTCGCGCGGGGCGAAGCGCTCGCTCGCGACGATCCTGATCTTCCTGGCCTCGGCGAACTTCTCGAACTCGGCATAGAACGCCTCGCCGAGCGCGTCGTTGAAGCCGATGTAGGCCATCGTCTTCATGCCGCGCTTCGCTGCGTGCTCGAGGATCGCGAGCACCATCATCGTGTCGGTCTGCGGCGTCTTGAACATCCACGCCTTCTTGGCGCTCATCGGCTCGATGATCCGCGCCGACGAGGCGAGCGAGATCACCGGCGTCTCGCCCTCGGCGATGACGTCGATCATGGCGAGCGTGTTCGGCGTCGTCGTCGAGCCGACGATCGCGTCGACCTTGTTCTCGCCGATGAACTTGCGGGTGTTGACGACCGCCGCGCTCGAGTCGCTCGCGTCGTCGAGGACGATGTACTCGACCGTCAGGCCGCCGACCGTCTTCGGCAGCAGCGCGATCGTGTTCTTCTCGGGGATGCCGAGCGAGACGGCCGGGCCGGTCGTCGAGAGCGTGACGCCGATCTTGACCTGGGCCTGCGCGGCCAGCGGCAGCACGGTCGTGAGAGCGACGCCGAGAAGTGCGGCGAGGAAGCGTTGGGGATGCATGGGCGAGTCTCCTGGAGCGTTGTTGTGGTGTTCAAGCGGGATCGACGATGGCCGCGAGCCGCACGTGGCCGCGAAAACGCGCGCGCCGTGCGTGCACCGCCGGCGCGCTCAACTTGTAGCGAGGAAAGCGAGCGAGGAAGCGGCCGATGGCGATACGCCCCTCGAGCCGCGCCAGCCCCATGCCGACGCATTGATGGATGCCCGAGCCGAAGGCGACATGCCGGTTCGGCTGGCGCGCGACGTCGAGCCGGTCGGGCTCGGCGAAGGCGTCGGGATCGCGGTTGGCCGAGCCGATGCCGAGCGTGACCTGCGTGCGCGGCGCGAGGGCGACGCCGCCGATCTCGGTGGCGCGCGTCGTGATCCGGTTGCCGAGCTGGTTCGAGCTTTCGAAGCGCAGGAACTCCTCGACCGCGATGCGCACGAGCTCGGGCTGCTCCAGCAGGCGGGTCTTCTGGTCGGGCCACTCGACGAGGCACGCGAGGCCGTTGCCGATCAGGTTGGTCGTCGTCTCGTGGCCGGCGTTGAGCAAGAAGATGCAGTTGTGCAACAACTCGGCGGCGCCGAGCGATTCGCCGCCCTCGCCTTCGATCAGCCGCGTCAGCACGTCGATCTCCGGATCGCCCGGCGCGGCGCGGCGGCGCCGCACGAGGCCTTCGAGGTAGACGAGCATCTCCGTCACCGCGCGGTTGCCGAGCTCGGCCTGCTCTGCCGTCAGGACGGGCTCGAGCGCGCCGAGAATCGCGAGCGACCAGTCGCGCAGCGGCGTGCGCTCCTCGCTCGGCACCGCGAGCAGGTTGCCGATGATCTCGACCGGGATCGCGCTCGCGAAGGCGGCGATGAGGTCGACCTCGGCGTCCGGTCCGCGCGCGGCCATCGCATCGAGGAGGCTGTCGACACGCTCGACCAGGCGGTCTTCCATCGCCGCGACGTGCCTGGGCGTGAGCGCGCCGGCGATGAGCTTTCTGACCCGCGTGTGCAGCGGCGGATCGTTGAACACCAGGCTCGTCGTGTGGTGCTCGAACAGCGGCGACGCGCCGTACTTCGGAAAGAACTCCTCGCGCTTGTCGGAGCTGAAGGTCGCCGTGTCCTTGTAGACGGCGACGATGTCGGCGTAGCGGCTGAGAAAAACGCCGCCGCCGGCCATCCGCTTCACCGGCGCATGCGTGCGCAGCGCGCGATAGGTCGGGAATGGATCGTCGTAGAAGTCGTCGGGCAGGCGCTTCAGGTCGAAGTCATCGGCGAGGGCGCGGTCGTCGGTCGGCACGGCCGCAAGTCTACGGGGCGCGCGGAGGCGGTTGGACGTGTCCGAAAGCGTCGCGCCGGGCGCGGCGCGCGGCGCTACCCTGCGGCCTGTTCATCCCCTCCGCAAGGGATCGCCTCATGGCCTCGGTTCACAGGGAAGTCGTCATCGCGCGACCGGTCGCGGCGGTGTGGGACGCGCTCGCCGACGTCGGCGCGCTGCACACGCGGCTGGCGACAGGCTTCGTCATCGACTGCCGCCTCGAACCCGGTGCGCGCATGGTCACCTTCGGCAACGGCCTGATCGTGCGCGAGTTGATCGTCGACGTCGACGCGACAGCGCGGCGCGTCGCCTGGGCCGTCGTCGACACGACGCTCACGCACCACAACGCGAGCGCACAAGCGTTCGCGCAAGGCGACGGCGCCTGCCGCGTCGTCTGGATCGCCGACTTCCTGCCCGACGAGAGCGCGCCGCGCATCGCCGGCATGATCGAGAGCGGGCTGGCGGCGATGAAGCGCACGCTCGAGGACGCCGCGATCGGTTAGGGTCGACCCGTCGCAACCGGCGAGGACGCTTCGATGAACCTGACCTTCGGTGCCGCGCTCACGGCGACCACGTTTCTCGCGCTCGCACCAGCGACTGCGCTCGCCGCCGACGACGAGCCCGCCGCCGTCCCGTACCGCCCGAGCGTCTCGACACCGGCCACTCTGTCGACACCCGGCTGGATCGAGATCGAGGCCGGCGTACTGCACGAGCACGACGGATCGCCGGCCTCCCGCGACAGCGTTCCCGCGACGATCAAGCTCGCCTTCGGCTCCGACTGGGGCGTCCGCGTCGGTGCCGACGCGTGGGTCAGGCAACGCGACGACACCGGCCATCGCACGAGCGGCATCGGCGACACCGCCGTCGTCGCCAAGCGACGCTTCGCCGTCGACGATGCGAACGCGTTCGGACTGGAGGCCGCCGTCGTGCTGCCGACCGCGCGCCGCGGGCTCGGCGAGAGCCGGGCCGCGTACGGCGTCAACGGCATCTACAGCGGCGACTTCGGTCGCTGGCACACCGACATCAACGTCGTCGCGACGCGGTCCGGCGATGCAGATGTCGGCACGTCGCGACTGCAATGGCTGGGCGCAGCCTCGCTCTCGACGGCGCTCGACGAGCGTTGGGGCGTCGTCGGCGAGCTCTCGGGGACGAACCAGCGCGGCGTCGATGCGACGCGTCAATTCCTCGTCGCCGCGAGCTACAACGTCTCGAAGCGGCTCGTTCTCGATGCCGGCGCGGCGCGCAGCCTGCGCTCCGGCACGCCGACCTGGTCGGCCTTCACCGGCTTCACCTGGCTCGCCGGCCGCGTCTTCTGAAGCGGCGTCAGTTGACGAGCCGATAACCGACGCCGGTCTCGGTCAGCAGCATCTTCGGCTGCGCCGGATCGCTCTCGAGCTTGTGGCGCAGGTTGGCCATGAAGACGCGCAGGTAGTGGTTGTCCTCGACATGGCTCGGGCCCCAGACCTCGCGCAGCAGGTGGCGGTGCGTCAGCACGCGGCCGGCGTTGGCGAGGAGCACGCCGAGGAGGCGGAACTCGATCGGCGTCAGGTGGACGACCGCGCCGGCCTTCTTCACGACGCGCGCAGCGAGGTCGATCTCGACGTCGCCGATCGTCACCGACGAGCTCTCGCCGCCTTCGCGCAATGTCTGCTGGCGCCGCATGTTGGCGCGCACTCGGGCGAGCAGCTCGGAGACGCCGAAAGGCTTCTCGATGTAGTCGTCGGCACCGGCGTCGAGGGCGCGCACCTTGTCGTCCTCGTCGGAGCGCGCCGAGAGCACGATCACCGGCACGCGCGACCAGATCCGCACCTGGCGGATCAGGTCGACGCCGTCGCCGTCGGGCAGGCCGAGGTCGGCGATGACGAGATCGGGCTTCCTCGTCGCCGCGTCGACGAGGCCCTGGCGCAGCGTCTGGGCCTCGAACACACGCCAGCCCTCGGTCTCGAGCGAGGTGCGCAGGAATCGTCGGATGTGGCGGTCGTCCTCGACCAGCAGGACGACGAGAGCCGGTTCGCTCATCGTGAGACCCCCGCGGTCTCGGCGTTGGTGGCTTCGACGCGCACAGCCGCGTCGACCTCGACCGTCGGCGCGGTGCCGAGCGGCAGCAGGAAGCTGAACACCGCGCCGCCGTCGGCGCCGTTGGCCGCTGCGATCGTGCCGCCGTGCGCCTCGACGATCGCCTTGCAGATCGCCAGCCCGAGGCCGACGCCCGTGACCGCCGATTCGCGCGCGCCACGCGTGAACTTCTCGAAGATCGCCGCTTCCTGCCCGGGCCGGATGCCCGGCCCGTCGTCGGCGACGGTGACGCGCAGCGCGTCGCCGTCCACTCTCGCCGCGATCCTGATGCGGGCCGAGGCCGGCGTGTACTTCGCGGCGTTCTCGAGCAGGTTGACGAACACACGCTCGATCAGCACCGCGTCGCACTCGACGAGCGGCAGATCTGACGCGAGGCCGGTCGAGACCTGGCGCGGCGCCGTCACGCGCGCGGTGGCGCGCACCGCGCTGCCAACGATCTCCTCGATCGAGTGCCACTCGCGCCTGAGCCGCACCTCGCCGCTTTCGATGCGCGCCATGTCGAGCAGGTTGTTGACCTGCGTCGAGAGGCGCATCGCCTCGCCCTGCAGCGACTGCGCGATCTCGTCCTGCTCCTCGCTCAGCGCGGGCCGCGTCAGGCGCAGGCTGCCCGCCAGGCCGACGAGGCCGGCGAGCGGCGTGCGCAGGTCGTGCGAGAGCGCCGAGAGCAGCGAGTTGCGCAGCCGCTCCGACTCGATCTGCACCGTCGCCTGCTGCGCGACCTCGACGTAGTGCACCCGCTCGAGCGCGATCGCGGCGAGCGCGGCGAAGGTCTCGAGCTGGCGCCGCTGCTCGGGCACGAGGAGGAGGCGCGGCTCCTCGGGACAAAGCGCGAGCACGCCGCGCGTGCGCATCGGCGCCTTCAGCGGCAGGTAGAGCCAGGCGCTGCCGGGCAGGGTGTCGGTGCCGAGGCCGGCGGCCTGCGAATGATCGAACGCCCAGCGCGCAGTGCCGAGGTCGACGCCCACGCCATCGCTCTGCGGGCCGGCGAGCCCGAGGCGATCGTCGGCATCGAGGACGAAGAGATGGACGCGGGCCCGGAACTCGCGCGCCACCGCTTCGGCCGCTGCGGCGACAACCTGCTCGGTCGCGAGCACGCTCGACAGATCGCGCGCGACTTCGAACAGCGCGTGCGAGCGCCGCTCGCGGTGCGTCGCGATGCGCGCCTGATAGCGCAGGCCGGCCGTGAGCTGACCGACGATCAGGCCGACGGCGAGCATGACGCCGAAAGTGAGCAGGTACTGGACGTCGGTGACGCTGAACGAGAGCCGCGGCGGCACGAAGAAGAAGTCGAACGCCGCGACGTTGACGAACGAGCCGAGTGCGGCCGGGCCGCGGCCATAGCGCATCGCCACGCCGAGCACCGTGAGCAGGAACAGCATGACGATGTTCGCCGCGTCGAGCACCGACTCGAGCTGATACGCAGCCGCCGTGATCGCGACGCAGCCGCCGAGGGCGACGGCGTAGCCGGCGGGTTGCCAGGATCGGCCGGCGCGCGCGCCGGCGTCCCGTCGCGTCGTCGATGACGCAGCCCCGTGGGTCTTCGTCGCCGCGCCGATCTCGATCAGGTCGACGTCTGGCGCGAGCCGGCCGAGCTGCTGCGCGAGCGTTCCCGACGGCCGCCACACGCTCGCCTGGTTGTGGCCCATGACGATCTTCGACAGGTTGTGCTCGCGCGCATGGGCGACGACGGCCGCGGCGACGCCCGCGCCTGGCACGACCGCCGTCGTCGCGCCGAGATCCTCGGCGAGCTTGACGGCGCCGAGGATGCGCTCTCGGCGGTCGTTCGCCAGCCGCTGCAGCGCCGGCGTCTCGACGTAGATCGCGTGCCACGACACCGCGAGCTGCTGCGCCAGCAAGGCGGCGCTGCGCACGATGTGCTCGCCGCCTTCTCTCGGGCCGATGCAGCACAGGATCGCCGCCTCGGTCTTCCAGACGCGGCCGATCGAGCGCTCGACGCGGTAGGCCTGGACGTCGTCCTCGACGCGGTCGGCGGTGCGGCGCAGCGCGAGCTCGCGCAGCGCCATCAGGTTGCCCTTGCGGAAGAAATTCGCCGCCGCGCGCTCGGCCTGGACCGAGCCGTAGACCTTGCCCGCCTTCAGCCGCGCGAGCAGCTCCTCGGCCGGCGTGTCGACGAGCACGACCTCGTCGGCGCGGTCGAAGAAGGTGTCGGGCAGCGTCTCCTGGACGCGGATTCCGGTGATGCCGCCGACGACGTCGTTGAGGCTCTCGAGGTGCTGGACGTTGAGCGTCGTCCAGACATCAATGCCCGAATCGAGCAGCTCCTCGACGTCCTGCCAGCGCTTCGGGTGACGTGCACCGGCGAGGTTCGAATGCGCGAGCTCGTCGACCAGGATGAGCTGCGGCCGACGTGCGATCGCGCCGTCGAGGTCGAACTCGGCGAGCGCCGTCTGGCCGTCGCCGAGCGGCTTGCGCGGCAAGACCTCGAGACCCTGCAGCTGCACCAGGGTCTCGGCCCGGTTGTGTGTCTCGACGACGCCGGCGAGCACCTCGGTGCCCGCCGCCTGCACCGCGCGCGCCGCCGCGAGCATCGCGTAAGTCTTGCCGACGCCGGCCGACGAGCCGAAGTAGATGCGCAGCTTGCCGCGCGCGGCGCGCGCTTCATCGTCGCGCAGGCGCTCGATCAGCGCGTCGGGATCGGGCCGCGACGGCTGATTCATCGCTTCAGAGCCAGCCCGCGCGGCGGAAGCGCCACCACATGAAGACGCACGCGACGGTGATGATGCAGAGCGCGGCCGGATAGCCCCACGGCAGCTTCAGCTCCGGCATGTTCTGGAAGTTCATGCCCCAGATGCCGGCGAACGCCGTCGCCACCGCGAAGATGCCCGCCCACGCGGCCAGCCGCTTGGTGACCTCGGTCTCCTCGATCGTCACGGTCGAGAGGTTGACCTGGATCGCGGTGCCGATCGTGTCGCGCAGCGAATCGAGCAGCGAATTCATGCGCGCGAGGTGGTCGAAGACGTCGCGGAAATACTCGCGGTTGTTGGCGCAGACCTGCGGCACGCGGCCGCTGATCAGCTTGGCGACCGCTTCCTGCAGCGGCCCGACCGCATGCTTGACGATGCCGATCTTGCGCTTGAGCGTGTACAGCCTCTCGACGTTGGCGCGGCCGAGATGCGGCTCGAAGATCTGGTCCTCGATCGCCTCGAGCTCGGTCTCGAGCGCGTCGATGACTGGAAAGTAGCGGTCGACGACCGCGTCGAGCAGCGCATAAGACGAACGCGGGGCCGTGCTTGAGCAGGTGCGGCTCGCGCTCCGAGCGCGCGCGCACGCCGAGGAAATCCGCCTTCGTGCGATTGCGGACAGAGAGCACGAAGTTCGGGCCGACGAAGACGTCGACCTCGCCCACCTCGAGCTCGTTGCCGTCGGCGACCTCGACCGTCTGCAGCACGGCGAAGACCGTGTCGTCGTACTCCTCGATCTTCGGCCGCTGGTGGCCGTGGCGCGCGTCCTCGACCGCCAGGTCGTGCAGGCCGAACTCCTGCTGCATCTTGGTCAGCTCGTCGGGCGTCGCGTCCTTCAGCGCCACCCAGACGCAACAGCCGGGGCGCTTGAGGAACTCGCTGATGTCGTCGATCGGGCAGTCGGCCAGCTTGGTGCCGTCTTCGTAGGCCACGCAATTGATGAGCAAGATGCGGCTCCTCGAAAACGGCTTGCGGGGTGAATTCTAGGAGTGGTCGGTCCGCGAGCATCGCGGCTAGTGCGACGCCGCGAATGCCTGCCTCAGGGCCTGGCCAGCGCGTCGAGCGCCAGGTTCAGCTCGAGCACGTTGACTCGCGGCTCGCCGAGAAAGGCGAACAGCGTTCCGTGCGCGCGGTCAGCGATCAGTGCGCGAACGCGCTCGACCGGCAATACGCGGACGCGGGCGATCCGCCCGGCCTGGTACTGGGCACCGGCGAGGCTGATCTCGGGGTCGAGCCCGCTCGCCGAAGCTGTCACGAGGTCGACCGGCACCGGCGCCGTGTTGCCCTCGTCGGCAGCGCGCAGCGCGGCAACGCGGCCCTTGACGGCATCGACGAGCGCCGGGGTCAGGGGGCCCTGGTTCGAGCCACCCGATGCCAGCCCGTTGTTGGCCATCGGCGACGTCGCCGACGGGCGGCCCCAGAAGTACTTCGGGTCGCTGAAGTTCTGGCCGATCAGGAGCGAGCCGACGACCTTGCCGTCGCGCTCGACCAGGCTGCCGGCCGCCTCGCGGGGAAAAACGACCTTGGCAATGCCGGTGATCGCGAACGGATAGGCGATGCCGGTGACGAGCGACAACAGCACGAAGAGGACGAGCGCGGGGCGAAGGATGGCATTCATGACGGGCCTTGCTTGGTCAGACGAGGTGAGTGGCCGAGAGCACGAGGTCGATCGCCTTGATGCCGATGAACGGCACGATCAGGCCACCGACGCCGTAGACGAGGACGTTTCTGCGCAGCAACTCGGCGGCCGGCGCCGGGCGGTACTTCACGCCTTTGAGCGCAAGCGGGATGAGGAAGACGATGATCACGGCGTTGAAGATCACCGCCGACAGGATCGCCGACTGCGGACTCGCCAGGCGCATCACGTCGAGACCCGCGAGCTGCGGATAGGTCGTCGCGAACGCCGCCGGGATGATCGCGAAGTACTTGGCGACGTCGTTGGCGATCGAGAAGGTCGTGAGCGAGCCGCGCGTCATCAGCAACTGCTTGCCGGTCTCGACGACCTCCAGCAGCTTGGTCGGGTTCGAGTCGAGGTCGACCATGTTGCCGGCCTCCTTCGCGGCCTGCGTGCCGGTGTTCATCGCGACGGCGACATCGGCCTGGGCCAGCGCCGGCGCGTCGTTGGTGCCATCGCCGGTCATCGCGACCATCCGGCCTTCGGCCTGGTACTCGCGGATCATCTTGAGCTTGGCCTCGGGCGTCGCCTCGGCGAGAAAGTCGTCGACACCGGCCTCGGCCGCGATCGCCGCGGCGGTGAGGTGGTTGTCGCCGGTGATCATGATGGTCTTGATGCCCATCCGGCGCAGCTCGGCGAAGCGCTCCTTGATGCCGCCCTTGACGATGTCCTTGAGCTCGACGACGCCGAGCGCCTTCGATCCTTCGGCGACGACAAGCGGCGTGCTACCGCGCCGCGCGACATCCTCGATCTGCGCCGCCAGCGCCGGCGGGATCGTGCCGCCGAGCGACTCGACGTGCTTCCTGATCGCGTCGCCCGCGCCCTTCCTGATCCGGCGCGCGCCAACGTCGGCGGACGGCGGCAGGTCGATGCCGCTCATCCGCGTCTGCGCCGTGAACGGCACGAAGGTCGCCGCGAGCGCCGTCATGTCGCGCTCGCGCAGGTTGAACTTCTGCTTGGCGAGGATGACGATGCTGCGGCCCTCTGGAGTCTCGTCGGCGAGCGAGGCGAGCTGGGCGACATCGGCGAGCTGCTGCTCGGTGACGCCGGGCGCGGCGAAGAAGGCCGACGCCTGGCGGTTGCCGAGCGTGATCGTGCCGGTCTTGTCCATCAGCAGCACGTCGACGTCGCCCGCGGCCTCGACGGCGCGGCCCGAGGTCGCGATGACGTTGGCCTGCATCATCCGGCTCATGCCGGCGACGCCGATCGCCGAGAGCAGCGCGCCGATCGTCGTCGGGATCAGGCAGACGAGCAGCGCGACGAGCGCCGTCACCGTCACCGCCGAGCCCGACTTCGCGACCTCGACGCTGAAGAGCGACATCGGCAGCAGCGTGACGACGACGACGAGGAACACGATCGTCAGCGCGACGAGCAGGATGTTGAGCGCGATCTTGTTCGGCGTCTTCTGCCGACGCGCGCCTTCGACCATCGAGATCATGCGGTCGAGAAACGACTCGCCGGGGTTGACGCCGACGCGCACGACGAGCCAGTCGGAGAGCACCCGCGTGCCACCCGTCACCGACGAGAAATCGCCGCCGGCCTCGCGGATCACGGGCGCCGACTCGCCGGTGATCGCGCTCTCGTCGACCGAAGCGACGCCTTCGATGACTTCGCCGTCGAGCGGGATCGTGTCGCCAGCCTCGACCAGCACGACCGCGCCCTTTCTCAGCTCCTCGGCCTCCTGCGGATGCCAGGCCGAGCCGTGCTTGGGCGCATTCAAGACCTTGGCGACGACCTTTTTCTTCATGCCGCGCAGGCTCGCCGCCTGCGCCTTGCTGCGGCCCTCGGCGAGCGCCTCGGCGAAGTTCGCGAACAGCACCGTGAACCAGAGCCAGACCGCGACGGCGAGGATGAAGCCGGCCGGCGCCTCGCCCTTGCCGGCGAGTGCCTGCACTCCGAGAGCGGTCGTGAGGATGCTGCCGACGTAGACGACGAACATCACCGGGTTGCGCCATTGCACGCGCGGATCGAGTTTGGCAAAGGCGTCGCGCAGCGCCGGCGCCACGAGCGCCGGGTCGAGGAGCGAGAACGAGGTCCGCGTGGTGGAAGTGGTCATGGCGTTCACTTGGCCGAGACGAGCATGAAGTGCTCGACGACCGGCCCGAGGGCGAGCGCCGGCACGTAGTTGAGGAGGCCGACGAGCACGACCGTGCCGATCAGCAGCAGCACGAAAAGCGGGCCGTGCGTGGGCAGCGTGCCGGCCGTCACCGCGAGGCGCTTCTTGGCCGCGAGCGAGCCCGCGACGGCGAGCACCGGCACGATCACGCCGAAGCGGCCGAACCACATCGCCACGGCGAGCATGACGTTGTAGAACGGCGTGTTCGCCGCGAGGCCGGCGAAGGCGCTGCCGTTGTTGTTGGCGGCCGAGCTGAAGGCGTAGAGGATCTCGGCGAAGCCGTGCGCGCCGGGGTTGGCGATGCCGGCCTTGCCGGCGTCGGCGCCGACCGCGATCGCGGTGCCGGCCAGCACCAGGATCGGCGTGACGAGGATCGCGATCGACACCATCTTCATGTCGAAGGTCTCGATCTTCTTGCCGAGGTACTCGGGCGTGCGGCCGATCATCAGGCCGGCGATGAAGACGGTAAGGATCGCGAACACGAGCATCCCGTAGAGCCCCGAGCCGACGCCGCCGAAGACGACCTCGCCGAGCTGGATCAGGACCAGCGGCACGGCGCCGCCGAGCGGCATGAAGGAGTCGTGCATCGCGTTGACGGCGCCGCACGAGGCGGCCGTCGTGATCGCGGCGAAGAGCGTCGAGGCGGCGATGCCGAAGCGCGCTTCCTTGCCTTCCATGTTGCCGCCGGGCTGGAGCGCGCTCGCCGCCTGGTCGACGCCGAGCGGCGTGAAGAGCGGATTGCCGCCCTGCTCTTGCGGCGAGACGATCAGCACCATGACGACGAACATCGCCGTCATCGCCGCCATCACCGCCCAGCCCTGGCGCATGTCGCCGACCATCCGGCCGAAGGCGAACACGAGGCCGGCCGGGATCAGGAAGATCGACAGCATCTGGACGAAGTTCGAAAGCGGCGTCGGGTTCTCGAACGGATGCGCGGAGTTGGCGTTGAATGGGCCGCCGCCGTTGGTGCCGATCAACTTGATCGCCTCCTGCGAGGCGATCGGTCCCATCGCCAGCGACTGCGTCGGCGCCTTCAGGTCTTCCATCACCGGGTTGCCCTTGGCGTCCTTCAGCGGCTGGCCGTCGGCGCCGTTCTTGGGTTGCTGGTAGGCGTTGACCTCGAGCGTCGTCGCTTCCTTGGCGGCATCGAAGTTCTGGATCACCCCCTGGCCGACGAGGAAGACGGCGAAGACGACAGCCACCGGCAACAGGACGTAGAGCGTCGCGCGCGTGACATCGACCCAGAAGTTACCGACCGTTCCCGACGCCTTCGCGATGAACCCGCGGATCAGCGCCCAGACGACGGCGATTCCCGTCGCCGCGGAGAAGAAGTTCTGGACCGTGAGCGCGAGCATCTGCGTCAGGTGGCTCATCGTCGACTCGCCGCCGTAACCCTGCCAGTTGGTGTTGGTGACGAAGCTGATCGCCGTGTTGAACGAGGAGTCCGGGCTGACGGCGCCCATGCCTTGCGGGTTGAGCGGCAGCACGCCTTGCAGGCGCTGCAGCGCGTAGACCGCGACGACGC
>JAYTHL010000073.1:0-1908 GCA_043732605.1 Rhizobacter sp.
GCCGAAGGTCTTCGGCGACGCGCGCGGCTTCTTCTTCGAGAGCTTCAACCAGCAGGCGTTCGACGCTGCCGTGGGCCGGCCCGTGGCCTTCGTCCAGGACAACCACTCGCGCTCGGCCCGGGGCGTGCTGCGTGGCATGCATCTGCAGGCCGCGCCGCACGCGCAGGGCAAGCTGGTACGGGTGACGAGCGGCCGGGTGTTCGACGTCGTCGCCGACATCGATCCGGCCAGCCCGACCTACCGCCGCTGGGTCGGCGTCGAGCTGAGCGCCGACAACCATCGCGAGCTCTGGATCCCGCCCGGCCTCTCGCACGGCTTCCTGGTGATGAGCGACAGCGCCGACTTCCTCTACAAGACGACCGACTACTACGCGCCCGCGGCCGAGAAGAGCGTGCGCTGGAACGACCCCGGGCTGGCGATCGCCTGGCCCGATGTCGGCACGCCGTTCGTGCTGTCCGACAAGGACGCCCGCGCGCCGCTGTTGACGGATCTCACGCCTGCTCCCTGAGAGGCGACGAGCCCCCGGAACGCGGGGCACGGGGTTGTACACTCGTGCGTTCAGCCATTGAACACCGGACGCCGTTGCACCCCGACTCCTCCGCCTCCGACGAAGACAGCGCCGTCGCGCTGCTGCGCCTTCTCGAGGAGCATCCCGAGTACTCGCAGCGACAGCTGGCGCGCGAGCTCGGCGTCAGCCTCGGCAAGACCCACTACCTGCTGAAGGCGCTGCTCGCCAAGGGCTGGGTCAAGGCGCAGAACTTCCAGCGCAGCGACCGCAAGCTCGGCTATCTCTACGTGCTCACGCCGGCGGGCATCCGCCAGCGGCTGCAGCTGACGCAGGCCTTCCTGGCGCGCAAGGAGCGCGAGTACGTCGCGCTGCGCTCGCAGATCTCGGCCTTGCGCAAGGATCTCGCGAATCAGGGCGGGACGCAGCCATGAGCGCGGACGTGCTGGTGGTCGTTCCCGTGATCCTCTCCGGCGGCAGCGGCACGCGCCTCTGGCCGCTGAGCCGGGCGCTCCATCCCAAGCAATACCTCTCGCTCGGCGTCAGCGGACGCGACGAGACGCTGTTCCAGCAGGCGGCCCTGCGCGTCGCGTCGATCGGCGCGGCCGGCATCGCAGTGCAGTCGCCGTGCGTGGTCGCCAACGAGGAGCATCGCTTCACGGTCGTCGAGCAGTTGCACGACGTCGGCCTCGAGCCGGCGCGCGTGCTGCTCGAGCCGTCGGGCCGCAACACGGCGCCTGCGCTGGCGCTGGCCGCGCTCGAGGCGAAGCGATCGGCGCCGGCAGGGAGCGATCCGATCCTCGTCGTCACGCCGGCCGACCACGCGGTCGGCGATCTCCCGGCGTTCACGGCAGCGCTGCGCCAGGCGGTGCAGGTCGCCGCGCGCAGCGGGATCGTCGTCCTCGGCATCCAGCCAGACCGGCCCGATACGGGCTACGGCTACATCCGCGCCGGTGTCGTCGATGCGGACAACGCAGCGCGGCCGGTCGCCGCCTTCGTCGAGAAGCCCGATCTCGCGACCGCCGAGCGTTACGTCGCCGACGGCGGCTACTTCTGGAACAGCGGCATGTTCGTGCTGCGCGCCAACACCTGGCTCGACGCGCTCGCGCGCTATCGCGCCGACATCTTCGCGGCCAGCGAGGTGGCGTTTCGCACCGGCGTCGCCGACGCCGCCTTCCTGCGCTTCGATGCTGCCGCCTTCGCGACGATCCCCGCCGAGAGCATCGACTACGCGGTCATGGAGCCGGCCAGCCGTGCCGATTCGGGCGTCTCGATCCGCATGGTTCCGCTCGACGCCGGCTGGAGCGACCTCGGCGCGTGGGACGCGGTCTGGCAGGTCGGCGAGCGCGACGGGGCCGGCAACGCGAGCCACGGCGACACGCTCGTGCGCGACTCGCGCAACA